>SRSN01000279.1 GCA_004791645.1 Alcaligenaceae bacterium 429 | reverse complement strand
GTGGCATCACGTCAATGCTACGCCATCTGGCTGGGTATCGCGGGTTTGGGCTGCGCACCATTACTACATGCTGAAGAGGATAAATCGGTACGTAGCCTAGAAGCCATTGAGGTTAAAGCGAATCATTTTTTAGAGTTAGCACCTGCTTATGGCGGCAACCATCTGGCCACAGGCGGTTCCATCGGTTTGCTAGGCAATCTGGATAATATGGAAACACCGTTCAGCACGGTGAACTACACCAGCGCCTATATAGAAGATCAACAAGGTCAAGAACTACGCATTCTGATCAGTAAAAATGATCCGTCGGTACAAACACCCGGCTCAGGCGGCACAGCAGGTAAAGACACCATCTACATCCGTGGTTTCTCGGCGGGCGATGTATACCTGAACGGTATGCAAGGCCTTACCAGCGGCAGACGTGTGATGGCCATGGCCGAACGCTTAGAAGTACTCAAAGGGCCATCAGCGCTGCTCTATGGCATGAATGCCAGTGGTGATGTGGGCGGCTCAATCAATATGGTGACCAAACGCGCCACCGTAGACCCCATCACCAACTTCACCGCAACCTACATGGCACCTTCCCAGTTTGGTGGACATCTAGATTTAGGCCGGCGTTTTGGTGAGAACAATGAATTTGGCCTACGTCTCAACACCGTATTTAAAGACGGTGAAGGCATGGTGGATCATCGCAAAAACCGCGATAAGTTTGTTTCATTAGGTGCCGACTATAACGGTGGTGCCTTCCGCCTAAAAACAGACTTCTACCATTTGGATGAATACATTAGCGGCGTCAACCGCGGTATTAGTTTGGCCAAAGACTTGCAGAAAAACCCACTGCCTTCAGCACCTAAAGGGGATGTATTGCTGAGTGCGCCATGGGCATCAGCACAAATACGCGAAAATACCGCCATGGCGCGTGCTGAATACGATTTCAACGATCAGGTCAGCGCCTATGCATCGGTAGGCTATAGCGAATCCAGCATGCACAACTACAACACCAAAGGCAGTGTGCTGCTGAACGACCAAGGTGATTTACGCCTTAAAGTGACCCGTCGTCATAACCAAAGCCGCAACGTGGCAGCCAACACAGGTCTGTTCTACGAATTTGATACGGCTGGGGTGAAACACAACCTCAGCATGGGCGTAGATTGGTACCGTCAAAACAGCCGTATGTCGAATACCGCACTCAAAGGCTGGACGGCAGACATCAACATCTACGACCCTGTTTACCCAGAGCGCCCAAACTTCGCCCAAGCCCCCTTAGGCCCTGCCACCATTACCGAGCTGTACAGTTTTGGTTTGGCCGATACGCTGTCGTTTGCTGACGATCGCTTTAGGCTGATTTTGGGTTTGCGCCATCAGACCGTTAAAACACATAACCGTTCTTCTGGAGTGCGCTACGACAAAAGTGCGCTTACCCCCGCCATCGCCGGTGTATGGCGCTTAGATGAAGACTGGATGGTCTACGCCAACTACATTGAAGGGCTGACTAAAGGCACGCAAGTGGGTGACGACTATGCTAACGATGGCGAAATCTTCCCACCACAGCGCACCAAACAACATGAAATTGGCCTGAAGTATGACTCTGGTGATTACGCAATCACGGCTGCTCTATTCCAGATCACTCAACCCAATACCTATGAGGTTCCTGGTCGCGCAGGCGAAAAACCCTCACTGAGCTATGGCGGTGAACAGCGCAACCGTGGTGCAGAAATTCAGGTGGTAGGCCAAGTGACTCCTGAATGGCGTCTCACGGGCGGTGTGGCGTATTTGGATCCACGCTATCACAAGACCAGCGATGAAGCCTCGCGCAACAACTACGTGACAAACCTATCTCGCTGGAGCGTAAAACTGGGCGCAGAATGGGAGCCATCCTTCTTTGAAGGTTTCACACTAAGCGCTCACTTGTCGTCACAGTCTAAGCAGTATCTGGATAAATCCAACAGTTACTACGTACCCGGTGTAACCACGTATGATGTAGGCGCACGCTACCGTACATCACTAGCAGGTAACCCGCTAACCTTGCGCTTGAGCATTGAGAACCTAACCAATAAAGCCTATTGGGTAGCTCCTCTCAGCCAAGGCCAAGGTTCACCACGCACCGTCTTGCTATCGGCCACAATGAACTTCTAAGCCTTGTCAGTATCACAGCGCAGTATATGTATCTACGCTGTGACTTCCCAAGCAATGCGGCGTGCTTTGCTTGGGAAGTGGCCATCACCTCCTAACCCCCTACCACCCTATATTCAGGCGCTAAAGTGTCGTACAGCGATATCTTTAACTGTTCAATAAAACGCTCTTGTAGCACCGAAGGCGGACGCTCTGAACTGGTGACCACCGAATAGTGGTTCACCACTATAGGGTCAAACGGCACAAACACGACGCCATCGCCCCTGTAGAGGGTCGCGGTTAATGGGTCTACCAACGCTACCCCTGCCCCCGCTGCCACTAACTCTATCAACGAGTACGAAATTTGCGACTCCAACCGCATTTCGCGTTGAATGCCGTGTGCTGCAAACAAAGCATCAATCTGCAAACGTGTATCTAACACGTGAGGATGCGATAAAAAGGTTTCGCCTTTTAAATCCCACGGCCCCACCGTTGCTTCCCCTGCAAGTCTATGCCCTACGGGTAGTACGCACACCATACGACCGGACAAAATACGCTCGCCATACGTGCCTGACTGTCGCATAGACAGCATCACCACAGCAATATCGCACATACCACTCAACACCATATTCAGCGATGTTTCTGAACCGTGCATGTGCAGGGTTAACCGCGCACCAGGGTACTGCGCACTAAATCCAGCCATCATTTTGGGCAAAAAAGACAACGCTAAAGCGGGGGCAGCGGCGATCTGCAAATAGCCTTGATGACCGTCGCGCAACATCTCCACACTTTGTAAGATGCGATCCACACTGATCAAAGACCGTTGTACTTCCTCATACAAAATCAGCGCTTCGGCTGTTGGTTTCAGTCTTCCTTGTTCTCTAACGAACAGTGAAAACCCTATATTTTCTTCTAAATCCCGAATCAACCGCGTTACCACGGGTTGCGAGACATTTAGCACCAAAGCCGCAGCAGTCACGGTTTTAGCCTGCATTACAGCTCTAAAACCCTCTAGTAATCGTAAGGTTATTTTTCCGGTCATAGCAAAAAGACATACAAGGTCTATAAATAAGCATTGGTCACACTAAAATTTCATTAATACTAT
>SRSN01000027.1 GCA_004791645.1 Alcaligenaceae bacterium 429 | reverse complement strand
GCAGAATAATTTCTTTCTCGAAGGTCAGGCCGTCAGCATCCCAAATCTCAACCACATCGGTACGTTTCCCACGGGTGACGCGCTCGTGGTAAGTCGTCATGGTGTAGATTTTCTTACCATCATTGGACAACTGCATGTGGCCATTAAAGCTGGTGGGAATCATCCCCAAGAAACGGCCTGTTTTACCGTCAAACACGTGCACACGGCTTTCGGTCATGTGCATAAACACCGTGTCCATCACATAAATACGGTCTTGTGCATCAGTCGTTAAGGCATGCCCATCGGTCAGAGTTTCCAGCGGTTTGAATTGCTGAGCCTGTGCGCCAAGGGCGACACCCCCCAACACCAAAGCCGCTACCCAACGAGCACTATTTCGCCTGATATTTCGGGCTAATCGCATTGTCTTCTCCTGAGTTAATGCGCTAGAACGCATAGGCATAACGCAATTGCACCCCATTTAACCGTGGCCCATTACGAACCTCTAGGTCATGGATGTACTGCAACTGCAGTTGATGCTGATCATTAAGTTGATGAGTAATTTCAGCGGCCAACTGGTGGCTGTTTGCAGAGCCCACCACTTGGGTACCATTCACTTTCTCTTTACCGCCCGTTTCATAGCGGTAACGCATCCCCACATAGGTGGATTCAGTCAAATTGGTGGAGACCAATGCCATCAAACGCATGGATGGGTCTTTTTTCAGTGTGGCGCCATAATAATTAGTGTTCTTGCCGTAAAACTCGAACTCTGCCACACCTTCAAAGTAGCTGCTCTCACCAAAGCCTTGTGCAAACGCAAAGTCTTGTACGGTGGTCCAACGGTTAGCACCTGGAGACAAATCGGCACGTGAGCCGTGATAGCGCCCTGTAGGCACAGTCACAAAAGGCTCCCACGCGAAATAGGTACGGCTTTCCTCGTTATTCACGAACCATACTGCCGCCCCCAAGCTCACATCCCCCACGCCCTGCATATGCTCACGGGGGTTACCCGCGTTTTTACGTAGCATGGGCACGATGATCTCGTACTGCACAGTTTTCCCTGCCAGCTCGCGGTAATGCATCTGCCTATAAATAGCCATTTGCATATCCATGCCGGGGACACCCGACACACGATTACCGTTTTCGTAGATCCCGTGCGAGCTTAGGCTCGCCATATAACCCACCAACAAGTTGGTGCCCACTGGCGCAGGCAGCCAGTCCCGCGCACTGGGGTCTCCGGCCACACTGCTACCACTTGCCACCATCCCTGCAATACACAGCCATACCTTCACTGTTTTTCTGGGAATACTCATGTCTCCTCCCTGTGTTTTTTATGGATGCTGCGTTAGGGCGTTACTTCAAGAGGCATAGGCAACACATACCGATTTGGTGTCCAGATAGGACTCCACTGCCGCTTTACCATGCTCACGCCCCAGCCCAGATTGTTTGAAACCGCCAAAGGGCATGTGTGGATCCAGCATGTTGTGCGTATTCACCCAAACCGTTCCCGCCTTGATGGCTGTCACCAAGCGATTCACACGGTTCAGGTCATTACTCCACACGCTGGCGCCCAGCCCGTATTCCGTTTGATTGGCCAGACGGATCGCGTCAGCCTCTGTCTCAAAACGGTTCGCCACCAACACCGGCCCGAAGATTTCTTCTTGAGAAACACGCGCCATAATGTCCACATCAGCAAACACCGTAGGGCGCACAAAGAAACCTTGCTCAGGACGATCTTGTGCTTTGGTCAGCAGCCTCCCCTCTTTCTGACCAATCTCTATGTACTTCTGTACACGCGCTTGTTGGCGTGCAGAAATCAGCGGAGCAATCTGCGTACTCTCACTAAAACCATCGCCTAGCACCATTTCATCGGCAATCTTGGCGATGCCTTGTACAACCTCTTCGTAAATACCGCTCTGAATGTACAAACGCGAACCTGCTGTACACACCTGACCTTGGTTAAAAAAGATGGCGTTCGCTGCACCTTGAATGGCCTGCTCTAGATTGCAGTCATCAAAAATCAACACAGGCGATTTACCGCCTAGTTCTAGTGCGACTTTCTTCATGTCTTGAGCGGCTTGGCGAGCAATGATATAGCCCACCTCGGTAGAGCCTGTGAACGAAATCTTGTTCACCAATGGATGTGCGGTTAATGCAGCGCCCGTGCTATCGCCACGGCCAGTAATCACGTTCACTACGCCCGCAGGAAAACCAGCTTCCAATACCAGTTCAGCCAAACGTATGGCGGTTAACGGAGTTTCTTCGGCAGGCTTCAGCACCACCGTGCAGCCTGCGGCCAATGCAGGGGCAATTTTCCATACCGCCATCAACAAGGGGAAATTCCACGGCACAATTGCTGCCACCACACCTACTGGCTCCAAGCGTGTGTACGCGTGATAGCCCGTGTTTGGAGGAAATGGAATAGATAAATTCAGCACATCGCCAGAGACCTTAGTGGCCCAACCCGCCATATAGCGCAGCCACTGCACTGCCGACGCCACTTCCATGCCCAATGAAAAGCGCAGCAACTTACCGTTATTCAATGTTTCCAAGCTAGCCAACTCATCAGCATGGGCTTCCACTACATCGGCCAACTTGAGCAATAAACGCTCACGTTGCGCTGGCAACATGGTGGTCCATGCGGAGTCAGTCAGTGCACGGTGCGCCGCTTGTACCGCCTGATCCACGCCTTCCACGCCAGCCTCTGGCTGCATTGCAATGACGTCTCCGGTCGCGGGGTTGTATACGGGGATGCGATCTCCATGACTTTGCTCTACCGCCTTGCCCGCGATAATCATGTGCTCACGAATGCCCTTCACCTGTTGTACGGCCATGCCCAAGTCTCCTGTAGAGGGTAATTTTCACGGCCTGAGTATATCTACCCCTATTTAGGCTACTTGTGCCGTTGTGCATGAGCATTTGTGCTATTGGGCACACCGGCTGCAAAACAAGGGTATTCACCAAGAAAAAAGGTACATACTTAAAGCATGTACCTGATGGATGGTGATGGTGGGCGGGATTTTGTTGGTTTTTTGAGGTGCAGAAAATGTCTGCTGCAACAGTGTATTCATCGCACGCGCTGGGGGACTGCAGGAATACTTTTTGTGATTTGAGACACCAAATCAAAAAAGTTTCCTCTCCGTCCCCCGGGGTCTGAATGTTGGTAGGTTTACGGCACCATCTTATGCAGCAATCGCTTACTCTGCCAGTTCAATCACCACTGCGCCACGCGGCTTGGAGCAACACAACAGCACTTTGCCCTCGGGTGGCATGTCTAGTGGCTCTTCTACGTAGTCCACTTCGCCTGACACCAAGGTGCACATGCAGCTATTGCACAAGCCCGATCGGCAGTTGAAGTACGGTTCTAGGCCTTGGGCTTCAGCAAAGTCCAGCAAGGAGGCTTGAGCAGGATCCCACGCCAATGCCGCCGTTTTCCCTACGAACTCTACGGTCTCGCCTGTAGCGGCTACAGGCTCTGTCGCCGGCACGATAGATGCTGCTGTGTCAGCCGCCTTCGGTGCTGCTACATCGTTACTGACGGGCTCTTTTTCCAGCACAGTGGCTGTACCAAAGAACTCGTAGTGGATGCGATCTTGCGCAATGCCTAGGCTACGCAACATCTGCCATACCGCCTGCATAAATGGTGTAGGGCCGCAGACGTAGCACTCGTAGTCGTCTAACGGCAGCCAGCTTTGCAGATGTTCTCGTGTGAGCAACCCTTCTACCTTGAATGCACCTTGCTGGCGGTCGGCATCGGTAGGGTTCAGGTAACAAAGATGGCTGTGCACATTGGCACGCTGTGCCACCAGTGCTTGAACTTCGTCAGAGAACGCGTGCAAGTCACCGTCTTGGCAGCCGTGTATGAAATCCACGCGCCTATCAGAGCACAACACCAACTGCTGCAGCATGGCCAATACAGGCGTTACGCCTACGCCACCGCTAAGCAGTAATACGGGGCGTTGGCTGCTCTGATCTAAAACGAAGTCACCCAATGGGCCTGCTGCTACCAGCGTATCGCCTACGTGTACGGCATCGTGCATGTGCTGCGAAATTACACCAGCCGGTACATCTACACCTTCAGGCGCACTTTCGCGTTTCACCGCAATGCGTAGCCCCGCCGATTGCCCCGGTGCGGCCGCAATACTGTAATGACGCAGGTACGATTGACCATCCAAATCAAATTTGAAGATCAAATACTGACCGGGCTGCCACACAGGCAGCGCCGAGCCATCTTCAGGTTCCAGTACAAACGATGTGATACAGGCACTTTCAGCTGCTTTAGCAACTACCTTATACCGCTTGAACTGACGTGCATCGCTTGCTGACATCTTAAGCACCAACCTCTGCCTGCTCAGCGTCTATGAGTTGCTGCAAACGACGACGGAAGCGCATAGGGCCGGAATCAATAGGCAGATCCAACGCGGCTGGGCGGGCATCCATGCCTACTTGCACCAGTTCCAAGATGGCTTTGTCTTCGCTGAATGCAAAGCGCACATCTTCGTTAAACTCACGCGATACTTCTTCGTCATCAGGACTGAAGTTACGCAGCTGAAACCAGAAATAACGGGTGTGTTTGTCGTCTACTGGCGTCAAGAAGTTATAGGAATCCATCAAGAACACGTCTGGATGGTTCACAGCCTCTTCGCCACCGCTACCAGCCGGTACAAAGATGGCTTTGATCACGGCTAACGACGGGAAACGTACTTCGTATTGCTGTTTTCTATCGCAGTTGCCGTCGAATTTCACAAATTTTTTGTAGAAAGGCGCGACATCTACGTCTTCTAACCAGCGGGATACCGTCACACCGTTTTCGGCCATGTCCACTTTCAGTGGTTTGCCGATCATGGACGCACTACCAAACGAGGTTTGGTGCACCCACGATACGTGCGAAGGGTCTAGCAAGTTATCGGTCACGTACAGGTAGTTGCAATCAATGGTCATGGCATCGCCACTGTTGACGCCCCAGCCTTCACGACCCCATTCAGGAATGTCGATGATTTTGCTTTCATCAGCCAACGCAGCATCGCCCATCCATACCCACACCATGCCGTAACGCTCCGCACAGGGGTACTGACGCACAACTGCTGCGCGCGGAATTTGCGCAACGCCCGGTGCTTTAACGCATTGACCAGAACAGTCAAAGGTCAAACCGTGATAACCACATTCCACTTCGTCGTTAATCAAACGACCTTTGGACAACGGCAGACGACGGTGCGGACAGGAGTCTTCCAAGGCCACGGGAGTGCCGTCCTGCTTGCGGTACATCACAATGTTCTCATTCAGCATTTTCACCGCATGAAGCGCTTGCCCCAATTCCGATGACAACGCTCCTACATACCAGGTATTACGCAAAAACATGCTTAGCTCGTTTTCTATTCAGTCAGTGAGTAAATAGCCTGCCGTGGCAGGCCTTTTACGCTAGTTCGGGTACACACGCCCGGCGTTCAAGATATTTTGAGGATCCAGCAGCTCTTTAAGCTGACGCATCAGGGCCAGTTCTTCTTCATTACGGCTGAAGTGCAAGAATGGCTTTTTGATGCGGCCAATACCGTGCTCAGCCGAGATGCTACCACCTACAGCGGCCACTTCTTCGTAGACCAGCTCTTCTACAGCCAACAGGTCTTCTTCTGCGAATGGTCCTGTGGTTAAGTGCAGGTTGCCATCGCCCAAGTGCCCAAAGAATAAATTATGCGCTTGTGGATAAGTTTGTTCCAGACGCTGGGTGACACGCTGCACAAAGGCCTCGCTGTGCTGCATGGGTAGACCCACGTCAAACGCCACGTATGGCGTCAGTTCTTTAAGGATTTCACCGCTGGCATCGCGCATGTGCCACAGTTGTGCAGCTTGCTCGCTGCTTTGCGGCAAGATCACGTCGCTGATCAGTTCTTTTTCCAGTTGCGCTTCTAACCACTCTTGCAGCGCTTCTTCGGCGCGCACATCCAAGTCGCCTTCGGTTTCCAGCAATACGTACAGTGGATAAGCTTGGTCAAAAGGCTCTGATCTACCAATGGTTTTGCAGGCCATACTCAAGTACTCATGCCACATCAACTCGAAAGACGACAAGTTGGCAAAGGCAGCACGGGCAGCTTTCAATAGTTGTGTGACGGCCGAGAAGGATGGTGCAGCCACCAACGCGCTGTAACGTGCTTGAGGTTTAGGGAACAAGCGCAGCACCAGTTTGGTGACCACACCCAATGTGCCTTCTGCACCAATAAACAGGTGTTTAAGGTCTAGGCCAGTATTGTTCTTCAAACCTTTGTTCAGCATAGACAGCACACGGCCATCGGCCAGTACCACTTCCATACCCAACACCAACATACGGGTGGTGCCGTAACGCAGTACGCGGTTACCACCGGCATTGGTAGAGACGTTGCCGCCTACTTGGCACGAACCACGTGCACCAAAATCCAATGGAAAATACCAGCCTGCTGCCTCTACGTGCTCACACAGTTTTTCCAGCACCATGCCGGGTTGTACGGTGATGGTGCCGCCAATTTCATCGAACTCCAGTACCTGGTTCATACGTTCCATGGAGATGGCTACATCACCAGTATCTGGGGATGCGCCACCCGCCAAACCAGTCAACCCACCTTGTATGGTTACCTGACGCTGTTCAGCCGAACATGCACGCAAAATTGCAGCCACCTCATCTGTGGTTTGCGGTCTAAACACCATGTCTGGTCTGGCGCTTTTCCAACCACTGAAATCCTGCTCATAACGTTGCAGCCCTTCGGGATCCCTAATTGCTGACAACTGTTGGGCCAGCAAATCCAAAGATTCCGTTTTACCCGACTGCATCATATGTTTCTCCATCATCTAAACACGGTACGGTGCGACAGCATTCTTGCTGGTACGCAACACATCCAGATCAATCCATTATTTTCTGCGAAGCGCACACGAATCACAAGTAAAGAAGCGCCCACAAGGCCTCTGCGCGGGTTCCTGAAGCTAAAAGAAGCAGCCTGCACACAAAAGCGTGGTAGATGTGCCCACCATACAAAAACGCCGCAAGCACCAAGGCATTGCGGCGTGTATGTTTACAGCATGTGAGCAGAACACATCGTTAGGCGCTAGGTTCCGCTATATTCGTCGCTGGCGCAGCACTGGCCGACGTATGGCTAAGTTGTCTATCTAACAGCGCCAAGCCCAATGACACCACGCCAATGGCTACCCCTACCCAGCCTACTGCTGGCAAACCCATCCCCAAACCAATAGGCAAACCAGCCAACAATGGCGCAATGGTTAAACCCGCTTGGAAGGCTGACGAATTTGTCGCCCCCGCCAACATAGGTGCATCGGGCGCAATCACGTACACCCGCCCCCAAACGGCAGGATTCAGCAGGAAGCCCGCTATACCTAGAACAAACACTAACAGCACCGTTGCCCACAAACTGCTCGCCAACAACGCGATAGCAGCAGAGATCACAATTAAACCTATGATCCCAACAACTAAGGTAGCAAACTGGTGCTTATCTGCCGTGCGACCACCAATGCTTAAGCCTATAAAAGCACCTACGCCAAACAAGGTCAGCACAGCGGGTAGCCACTCTACCGACAAGCCACTGACGTCCAAGAGCAGTGCCGCTAAGTATCCGAAGATGCCCATATAGGCTGCCGTGGTGGTCATGGTGGTGGCATACGCTACCCATAACACCGGACGTTTCATGGCACGTAACTCGGTTTTCAGGTCTGGCTCCTCAACCCCTTCATTCGAGGTTTTAGGAATGGCTAACCAGCCCGCAATTGCCGATATAACCGTTACCGCCACAACCGCCCAGAATCCACCTCGCCACCCTGTGACATCACTGATCAACGTACCCGCTGGGCCACCCAGCACCATGGCGGCGGTAAGCCCACTCACCACAATGGACAAGGCCTTGGCATGTTTGCCAGCCGGCGATACTTGTACCGCTGTTGCTGCCGCCACGGACCAAAAACAGGCATACGCCAAACCCATGGCAAAACGCGCAATCAAAATAGACCAATACCCCGCCGCCAACAAACTCACGGCCGTAGCCACAATAAAGGCCACTTGGCTTGCAAATAAGGTGGCACGCTTAGGCCAACGCATCGCCAGAATGGCAAACGGTGGCCCACCTATCAACGCCCCTACGGCAAAGGCTGAAATTAAGGTGCCTGCGGTAGGCAAGCTGATGGTTAAGTCGGCCGCGATCATGGGGAGAATCCCCCCCATGAGGAACTCGGCACTGCCCATCGCAAACAAGCTTAGGGCCAATAAATAAACGGCGGTAGGCATAGTGCTACCGATTGCTGCTGTGTGCGTTTTCATCGCATTTACTCCTGCCCCATCACCTACTACAGCGACTGAAGCACTACCGCTGCCACATACATACCCACACCAAACACTGCGTGTGTTGCCACGCTTTGCAGGCGGCTTTTCCACGGAGCTGGTGTACGGGATGCAGCAATACCTGCACCAAATGCGGGTTGCATAATCAACCATGGCATGACCACGGTCACCAGACCCACTTTAACGGCCGGCCACACCGTAGGCTGCTGCACCCATGCTGTGCCGTACAGCAGTACTAAAGCTGCCGCGAACACAATACCTACGGCGTAGTGCACAAACCATCCCATCAACGTTTCACCGCGTACTGGGGCGGCTTTGCCTATGGGCGCGTGGAAAAAGGTACCGTTGCCCCAATGCCCTATCCATCTGCCTACAAAGGCGTAATTCAACGTAGGCATACCAGCGGCTTTTAAGAGCATCGTCCAGACATCCATCACCAGCGTGGCGCCTATACCTATGCACAGAATCGTTACTAGGTTGTTCATCATTTCCATATCCTTAGGTTCATTGAAGTAACCATCGTTTGTGGATATGATAGAAGTTGAAGTCAACTTCAAGTCAAGGGGTATGAAATGGATATATCCGAAGTCGCAAAACGTACTGGTGTGCCCTCATCTACCCTGCGTTTTTACGAAAAGAAAGGGCTGATTAGTGCCACCAGCCCCTCTGGGGCGCGACGTAGGTTTTCGCCGGATGTAATTGATCAACTTGCCTTAATTGCATTGGGCCAAGCCGGTGGGCTGTCGTTGGATGAAATACAAGCGATGTTGTCGCCAGACGGCACACCCCATGTGGATAAACAGGTGTTGCTCGCCAAAGCCGAAGAAATAGACGGCACGATCAAGCGCCTACAAGCCATGAGTGAAGGCTTACGCCACGCGGCCCACTGCCCAGCGCCTAACCATGCACAATGCCCAACGTTTCAGCGCTTGCTCAAAGCCGCTGCCGCCAGCCGCTTAAAGCACAGTAGATCCACCACACTCAACAAGTAAGCCATCTCAATAGCCCCTTCGATTGTGTAGGGACGAAAAAAATCCCCCTGCTAGAGGGGGATTCTTCATTCACGCGAGGGTGAATTAACGCATGCCTGCGCCAGCGTGGTTAGCTGGACGTGGTTTGCGATCACCGCGAGCGCTTGGGCGTGATGGACGGCCATTTGCACCAGCTGGAGCGTGACGGTCACCACGATCGCTACGATCGCCACGTGCTGGGCGGTCGCCACCACGGGATGGACGGCTATCACCGCGACCTGCGGACGCACCTGCAGCACCGTTTGGCTTACGAGGTTTACCAGAGAAACCACCTGGACGGCGTGAGCTAGAACCAGGACGTTTTTTCTTAGGAGACAGTTTTTTCACTGGTTCCAAACCAGCGATTTCTGCTACTTCGATAGTTTGCTCAGTAAAGCGCTCGATACGACGCACTTTGTGGTGTTCGGAGTGTGTAGCCAGTGTGAACGCTGCACCCTGTTGACCAGCACGGCCAGTACGACCGATACGGTGGGTGTAGTCTTCGGCTTGCATAGGCAAGTCGTAGTTAATCGCGTGGCTGATGCCTTTAACGTCAATACCACGAGCCGCTACGTCAGTCGCTACCAATACACGAATACCGCCGCGTTGCAGCAAACCCAGTGTGTGGTTACGTTGACGCTGGTTCATGTCGCCATGCAAAGAACGAGCAGCAAAACCTTCGTCACGCAGATCGTCAGCCAACAGTTCAGCACCACGCTTGGTGGCTGTGAACACAATTGCTTGGTTCATATCGGCGTCGCGCAACAGGTGATCCAACAAACGACGTTTGTGGGAATCATCATCCGCGTACAACAAGGTTTGAGAAATGTTCTCGTGACGGCTCTTATGACCAGACACTTCGATACGCTTAGGTTCGTTCAGCATATCTTTGGCCAAACGACTTACTGTGTCTTCCAATGTCGCGGAGAACAACAGTGTTTGACGGGTACGAGGAGTTTTAGCAACGATGGCATGGATGTCATCGATGAAACCCATGTCCAACATACGGTCAGCTTCGTCCAACACCAGTGTTTGCACGGTGTTCAGCTTAACGCGACCAGATTGCAGGTGATCGATCAAACGACCAGGCGTTGCCACCAGCACGTCTACACGGCGGGACAAGGATTTGATCTGTGCGCCGTAAGGCATACCGCCTACAACAACAGCAACACGCAGATCACGCATGCCAGTACCCAGCAGTTTCACGTTTTGTGCAACTTGCAGAGCCAACTCACGTGTAGGAGTTAGAACCAGAATGGAAACGCCAGAATTTTTAGCAGGAGGAGTTTCTAGCAAACGGTGCATGGAAGGCAACATAAATGCTGCTGTTTTACCGCTACCTGTTTGTGCAGAAACCATCAAATCTGAACCTTCCAGAGCCGCAGGAATAGCCTGAAGCTGTACAGGAGTAGGCTCAGTAAAGCCGGCCTTGTTCACCGCCGACAACAATGCGGGATGCAAGGCTAAAGAATCAAAAGACATGAAAATCGTCGCTCTGAGGCGACCCACTATGCACCAGTCACTTACTAGGAGTGATGGCACGGGTTGATTGGAAACATCGTGCCGACCAATCAACCTGAAGAATTGCCTCTAGTGTGCAAGCTATAGGGCGTGGGGTCAGAAAGCGATGATAAGACGCCACTTACAAATGCGGCGAATCAATTAGTATAACCCCCTACTCGCCATACGCCTATTAAAACCTGCTATTTACCATTTATTAACACTGTGATGACGTGACAAGTACACACTACACCACACTTAAAGTGGTTTCGCACGGTGACGCAACAAGGTGCTCTTTCCAAAAAGACTTTGCAGTAAATCCACCACTAACTCTGCCGTTTGATTATGGCTATCCAACGCAGGATTTAGCTCTACTACGTCCAAAGAACTCAATAAACCCGTGTCGGCAATCATCTCCATACACAACTGCGCTTCACGGTAATCTGGCCCGCCCCGTACTGTGGTGCCCGTACCCGGTGCAATACTGGGATCTAAAAAATCCACATCAAAGCTAACATGCAAATGTATAGAGTCTGCATCTGGGCCATCCAGCCCGCGTAAGGCTCGTTGCATGACTTCGCGCATGCCCAACTCATCTATCGCGCGCATGTCATAAGCTTCTATGTGCAGGGAATCCAAAATACGCTTTTCTTGGTCATCCACACTACGTAGCCCTATCAGGCACAGCTCATTAGGCTGTACGGCAGGTGTGTGCCCGCCCAGCGAGGTGAACGCCTCTGGCCCCAGCCCGCATAAGCTCGCTACAGGAATGCCGTGCACATTACCGCTGGGCGAGCTTTCTGGCGTATTGCAGTCGGCATGTGCATCCAACCACAGCACCCGCAAGGTCTTGCCCGCTTGACGGCAGTGGCGTGCGACCGCACTGATAGAACCCAACGCAAAGGCATGATCGCCACCCATCATGATGGGTAACTGGCCGGCGTCTAAACTGTGAAACACAGCGTCGTGTACGCGCTGGTTCCACAGCAAATTGGTGTCAAAGTTACGCAGCCCTGCGTGGGCTGGATCGCGCTCGGTACGTAAGTTAGGTGGGCCTGCCAAATTGCCGCTATCCGATACTTGTAGCCCCATGCTTTGCAACGCTGGCTGTAAACCCGCCACGCGTAATGCATCTGGCCCCATAGAAGCGCCTAGTCTGCCTGCGCCGCTATCGGAAGGTACACCTATCAAGTGCACTGCATTTAGTAGGGATTGTTTCTCGTTATGACTCATGCACTCACCTCAACATTCAGTAGTACCAGTGTCGCCCGCCAAGCATTCAATGTAAATGCACAAAATTATGCACAAAACGTCATAAATTTAGCATTTTGAATAGCCATATCTATCACTATGCTAATTCAGCTTTAGCGTATTCAAATGAATGCTGGTTTCGGTGGCTGAAATCCCCCTAATCAGGCGTATACGGCCCAACACGTCGCCCAGCTCATTGAGGTCAGATACCGAGAGCTCTGCCAATAAGTCCCAACGACCATTGGTGTCATGCAACGCCACAATGGCAGCCTCGCCAGTTAAGAGCTGAATGATGCGCGGTGTTTCATGCCCTTCCACCGCAATACTGATCCACGCCACGATGCACTCAGGCTGAGAATCAGGGCGTACACGCACGGAATACCCCAAGATCACACCATCACGTTCTAGCTTGGTGATGCGGTTGCTAATCGTGCCGCGCGACACATCCAATTTTTTCGCTAAGGTCGCCACAGAAAGCCTAGCGTCGGCACGCAGCAGTGCCAGAATTTTTCGGTCTAAATCATCCATTTATTGTCTCTTTGCTAATTTTCTCTGCCATTTTGCTAGAAATATAGCGTTTTTTATAAAAAATTGTCGCTATGAATTGAGCGGTGGTTTTTCAATAATGAATAAAACAGCAATCACAACGGAGCCAAACATGACTATTCTCTTACGCCCACACGATATACGCCATATTGTTCAGCAAGTCGGCCTCGCTGCCGTGTTGGGCAAACTGGAATCTTGCCTACGCGATGATTTTCTACGCTGGGAAGAGTTTGATAAAACTGCCCGCGTGGCGACACATTCATCCGTGGGGGTCATTGAGTTGATGCCCGTTGCGGATGATTCGCTGTATGCCTTCAAGTATGTGAACGGTCACCCTGGCAACCCAAAACTGGGCTTGCCTACTGTCATGGCCTTTGGTGCGCTAGCTGAAGTATTAACTGGTAAACCCATTGTGCTCAGTGAACTCACCTTAACCACTGCTCTGCGCACAGCAGCCACGTCCGTCTTAGCGGCTAGGACACTGGCCAGACCCAACTCGCGCACCATGGCACTCATCGGTAATGGCTCACAAAGTGAATTCCAAGCACTGGCGTTCCACTATCTTCTGGGCATTGATGAGCTACGTTTATACGATGTAGACCCCGCTGCCACACAAAAGCTGGTGCAAAACCTATCAACCATCTCGGGTCTACGCACCACCGTGTGCACTAGCACAGCCGAAGCGGTAAAAGGTGCTGACATTGTCACCACCGTTACCGCCGACAAAACCAACGCCATCATTCTAGAAAAACACATGCTGGAACCCGGCATGCACATTAACGCCGTTGGTGGCGACTGCCCAGGCAAAACAGAATTAGCCACCGATGTGTTACTCAGTGCCACTACCTTTGTGGAGTTTGAAGAGCAGTCACGTATAGAAGGCGAGATTCAGCATATGCCCGCCGACTACCCTGTGAAGCTACTGTGGAAAGTACTGTCAGGCGAGCAAACTGGCCGCCACAGCAATGAAGAAATTACAGTCTTTGATTCCGTAGGTTTTGCGCTAGAAGACTACACCGCTTTGCGCCTGATGCAGGAATACGCACAGCAACACGGTTTGGGCGAGACTATTGAATTGATGCCTGATCTACAGAACCCCAAAAATCTGTTTGGTGAACTGTTAGGTTGCGTGGAAAAACAACCGATTTAACGTGGGCAGGCACGTAGCAAGGGAGGCACGGCATTGCGCGGCGTGCCTCCCTTTGGGGAACACGATTAGTACAGTTTTTTCTGCGGTGGGCCTGCAAAATTCAGTGGGCCAATGCTGTTCATGTCCACTTCCACCACTGATGGGCCTTGATGCGCAATCGCTTGCTGCATCACCGTTTTAAACTCGTCTAATGACGACACCAGATGGCTTTGGCACCCCATGGCACTACCCACGTCGCGGTAGCTTGGAGTGTGCAATTCGTTGTAGTACTGTCGGTCATCAAAGTAGCGCTTCTGAATGCCACGCATCACCCCGTAACCGCCATCGTTCATCACCAGCAATACCAAGTTGCTTTGCTCTTGCACCATGGTGGCCATTTCGCCTATGCCCAACATCAAGCCACCGTCACCCACCAACGCGACCACTTTTTTGTCGGGATTCGCTTTGGCAGTACCAATCGCATGAGCCAACCCCAACCCAATAGCACCCGCTAAAGAATGGATGTTGCGCAATGGCGCCTCTACCGGGAACAAACGGCTGCCCCACGTACTGCCTGACATGGTGATATCACGCACTAAAATACCGTCTTCTGGTAACGCAGCACGTAAGGCAAAACACAATTCTGCGTAAGGGCCCAATTGCTCTGTTAACTGCGCCACTGCTGCTGTTCGTGCCTGTGCAACAGCGGCATCGTAGTCTGCATCCACAAAACTATGGCCTTGCAGATCTGCCACCAACGCAGTTAATGCTTCATTAGCATCGGCACACACAAATTGGCCTATGGCGTAGTTACGCTGTTGTGCCGCAGGGTTGGCATCAATCTGAATGGTGTTTTCTGGAAAACGGATAGAATAAGTTTTGGTTTCGTTACTGCGTAAGCGCGAGCCTACCACTAACACCAAATCAGCCTCTGCCAACAGCGTTTCTACCTCTGCAGCATTATGAAAGGCCGCCAAACTACGAGGATGGCTATCTGGTAGCACACCACGCGCATGCGTGGACGACACCACAGGAATACCCATATCGGCCAACTGACGTACCGCTTCCCCTGCTTGTAAGGTGCCACCACCTATCCACAACATAGGACGTTTAGCGGCCTTCAAGGCCAACGCCAAACGGGTTCTATCCTTCTCTTGCAATGCTGGTAACTGTAGCGGCGCAACAGGCTCTAAAGATACAGGCCATGCAATCTTGGCGGCTTGCACATCAATAGGAATTTCTACACTCACTGGCCCCATAGGCACCGTGGTGGCCACACGAATGGCTTCCTGAATCATGCCTACCGCATTCTCTGGGCAGCTAATGCGATACGCCGCTTTGCTAGACGCACGCAAGAAGCCCAATTGGTCTTTGGCTTCGTGGATGAAACTGGCGTCTCTGTCCAAATACTCGCGCTCTACCTGACCCGTTAAATGCAGCACGGGACTAGCGGCGTTGTAGGCTTCAATCAGCGACCCTACGGCATTACCTGCCCCTGCACCGGTGCTGGTTAAGGCCACACCTAAGCCAGTAAAACGGGATTCAGCATCGGCCATGGTGACGCTACCCGCTTCGCCTCGGGCACACACAAACTGCACCGTATCGCGGCGACCTAGAGCATCGGCAATAGGCAAGTTGTGGATGGAAATCACACCGTACACATTACGTACCTGATGGATCTCTAATACACGGGCAATTGCTTCACCCACGGTAATGGTTTCTGTCATCTCTGCTTCTCTCATCCTTCGCACCACGGATCAGGCTGTGAACTCAGCCCCATATAAATACTTTTTTGCTGCATGTAAGACAAAATGCTCAGTCGGCCTTTTTCCCTACCCACACCACTTTCTTTGAACCCACCAAATGGCGTAGAAATGGAGAACTTTTTGTAGGTGTTGATCCAGACTGTGCCTACCTCTAGCGCTCTGGCTAACTGCCATGCTTTGCGGTAGTTTTCCGTCCAAATACCAGCCGCTAACCCATACACGCTGTCATTGGCTTGTTGCAGTAAATCGTGTTCGTCTTCAAACGGCAGTACCACCAATACCGGGCCAAAGATTTCTTCTTGGCAAACGGTGGCGTGATTGTTCAACCCCGCAATAATGGTGGGTGCGTAATATGTACCCTGAGCCAACTCACCCTCTGTTAGCCTATGGCCACCCGCAAGAACTTTCCCGCCCTCTGCCTCGGCTTTGCGCACATAAGCGTCTACAGAATTCAGGTGTTTTTCGTCAATCAATGGACCCACTTGAGTGCTGGCATGCTCTGGATGCCCCACGCGCAAGGCTTGTGTCTTAACGACCAAACGCTGCATGAAGCTGTCGTAGACACTGGCGTGTACAAACAAACGCGCCCCTGCAATACAGGCCTGACCAGCAGAGCTAAAAATCCCGTAGATAACGCCATTTACCGCTAAATCCAGATCAGCATCCGCTAATACTATGGTGGGCGATTTGCCGCCTAATTCCAGCGACGTACCTATTAAGCGTTCTGCAGCAATATGCGCCAACTGACGACCGGTACTGGTACCACCGGTGAAGGAAATTTTCTTCACCAAGGGATGCTGCACAATGGCATTGCCCACTACCGAGCCTTTGCCTGGCAGTACGCTTAATAAACCTTTAGGTAAGCCGGCCTCTTCAAACAATCGCGCCAACTCCAAAGCAATTAAGGACGTGGCTTCAGCCGGTTTCAAAATCACGGCATTACCTGCTGCTAATGCAGGTGCTAACTTTTGCATCTCAGATGCAATGGGCGAATTCCATGGCGTAATGGCCGCCACCACACCCAAGGGTTCGTGCACACTCATGGTCAGCCATTCGCGTGAACGGGCATTGGTCAGCTCGGTATCCAAGGTTTCCAAACAGGCTGCTGTGTAACGTGCGGTGGACGCAGCGCTCATTACCAAGCCACGTGTTTCCGCCAAGGGTTTGCCGTTATCGCGTGTTTGCAATGCCGCCAATTCGGCTGCATTTTTTTCTATTAGCTCCGCCACTTTGTACAGTATGCGAGCACGCTCTACCGGCAAGCTGCTACGCCACGGCTCTGCTTGCCATGCCTGATGTGCGGCTTGAATAGCCTCGTCCACATCATCCACACTGGCTGTGGAGAACTCAGCGTTCACGCTACCGTCTGCGGGGAAAATGCTGCGCGCAGCTGTCCCCCGGCCTTGCCGCCATTGGCCGGCCAAAAATAATGCTTTCATGTTTGTTCTCCGCCTAGATGACTAGGGCGTCACCCAATTGATAGCAAGCGCGCACCACACTCAGTGCCGCCAAGGTAGAAGTCTTAGGATTGCTGGCCAACGCCACACCCTGCATCTCTATTTGCATCTCACCAAAAGCCCCTTCGGCGCGAATACGATGCTGGTTGCGAGTCATGGCTGGGTCAGCAATAAGCTCCACTTCTGTCTTATCCATGCCCACACCCGCCAACGCAATGGTTGCTGCCACGTTGGCATTGGCAGGAAACCGTTGTGCGGCTTCACGCGCTGAGCCACGGAAAAACACCGTCGCCTCGGTGAGCGCATCCAAATCCACCAACTGTTCGGCATAACTACCCTTCCAGCTGGCCGGCTGTTTACGGCCCTGATACACCACTTTATCTAGCCCCATGGTGCGCGCTGCGGCAATACCATCTATGCCAGCAATCGCGCCCGGTAGAATCTGTAGCTGTGCACCTTGAGCACTGGCAAACGCCCGTATGTCTTGCTCAAACTCGCCATCTGCAAATGCCCCTACGGAAATTACCGCCAGTGGCAATTTACGCTGCAATACAGCTTTGGCATGGGCTTTCAAACCGGGCTGCCCTGCCATTTCCAACACCAAATCTGGCGTACCCGTCATGGCATCTATGCTGCTCACCACCTGTACATCAGTACCCAATTCTTGCTGAGTAGCCGCGATGCCAGCTTCGGTAACCACTACCCACGCTAACTGAATGGATTCAGGCAACAGGGCATGCACCGTTTTTGCCATGGCTCCATAGCCTATAAACGCAACTTTCTTCATTGTTCTGCCCTAAATTTCCTGACTAAAACCGCCAGATACATCAATGACCGACCCCGTTGTGTAAGAGGACAACGGCGAAGCCAAAAACACCAACGCACGCGCTGCCTCAATAGGCTTGCCCAAACGTGCCATAGGAATACCGCGCTTACGCGCAATAGCTGCCAACCAGTCTTCCCAACTTTGATCAGGGTCTGAGCGGTCTTGATAACGGCGCTCCCACTGACCGGATTCCACCATGCCAATCAAAATCGAGTTCACGCGTATGCCTGCACCCACAAACTCTTTGGACAAACCTTTACTCAGGTTCAGTAATCCTGCTCTGGCAGCCGAGGTCGCAATCATGTGCGGCTCAGGCTTGTATGCCAACAGCGAATTAACGTTGGCAATAGAGGCAATAGACGACTGACGCAAATACGGCAGCGCCGCCCGTACGGGGTTTAAGACGCTGAAGTACTTCAGTTGCACTTCGGTCATCCACTCTTCATCAGTAGTGTCTTCAAAGTTAGCGACTTTGCCTTGGCCCGCATTGTTGATCAGCATGTCCAGACCGCCAAAGCGCTGTGCCACATCGTCGATGAAACTTTTCACCGCGGCGGCATCCAATACGTCGCAACACTGTATGTGCAAACGATCGGACCCAAACGCAGCCGCCATGGCGTGCCACGAATCTTGTAGCCTAGCGGCGTCTCTACCGCACCACGCTACGTTTGCCCCTTGTTCAAGTAATAGTCGTACTGTTTCCAGCCCAATACCTGAAGAGCCCCCAGTCACCACAGCGACCTTGCCGCTTACCTGAAAACTCATGTGTTGTTCTCCTTTGTGCCCTGCTGCATTTGACCAAACACCACCTCATCAAATGCCTGAGGCTGATCCACGTACAGCAAATGCCCCGCTTGCGGCACAGCATGTAAGCGGATGCGCGCATAACGCTGTTGCAGCGCTTGCATACCAGCTGGCGGGGTAATGCCGTCGTCTTCGCCATAAATAACGTCGATACTGTCGTGTATGGCAGGCAGGTAATAATCAATGCTGTCATAGGCCAACAAGTACGATGCGGCGGTAAACCCTTCTAGGTTTAGCCGCTGCATGGCTTGCGTCACCAGCATCATGTTGGATGGCGTAGGCTGCCCCAACAAAAATGGCCCTCGTTCGCGTGCCATACCTTCTGGCCCCAGCTTGGCCAACAGGCTAGGCCGCTTCTCGTACACTTGTTGCTGTTGCTCGGCTGTGGTTTGGCCATAGCCTTGCGCCACACTTGCCAATACCAAACGCGACACATCCTCTGGGTACAACGAGGCATATGCACTCGCCATCAACGCCCCCAACGAATGCCCCACTAAGGTAAAAGAGCCTAGCTCGGCCTCTTCTACCAACGCTTTTAAGGCACGAGCGTAATCGGCAGCCGTTGGGGTGGCCGAAGCTAAGGCGACACTGTCACCGTAGCCTGGCGCATCCCACGCTATCAGTCGGTGCTGGCCGGCTTGGCTAGCAAACTGCTTGGCCCATAAACCTGCCCCCGAGCTAATACCGTGCAGCAACACATAGGTATTGCCCTGCTGCTCTCCGTTGTCCCAGTAAGCTAAACCGCATGCGGTCTGGCGCATCGTACTGTGTGACATGTTGTGCCTCCTACGCTCGTGCTACGGCTTATTTTTTGGTGCTTTGTGCTGACTCGTGCCATGGAATTACGACTTTGCGTAATGAACCCACTGCGAAATACAGCACGAAACCAATCATGGCCAACAAGATCACTACCGCAAACAAGGTGTCTACTTCCAAATCTTGCAGTTTGATGGTGGCCAAATACCCCAGACCACGCGAACCCGCTACGAACTCCGACACCACAGCACCAATGATGGCCAACACAATCGCCATTTCCATCCCTGTCAGGATGTACGGCAACGAAGAAGGAATCACCAGCAGTTTGAAACGTTGCCAGGTGCTCGCTTTACCCACCTGAAACACTTCTACCATGCCTTTATCGACGGACTTTGCACCCAAGTAGCTATTGGAGAAAACCGGGAAGAAACCTAACAAGGCAGAAATAATAATTTTGGATTCAATACCAAAGCCAAACCACAAGATGAACAGCGGAATCAGCGCCACTTTAGGCGTCAATTGCAACGCAATCACGAAAGGTTTGAAAATGGTGTCCAGAATGGCAACTCTACCCAGCAACTGGCCGAGGATAGTACCCACGATTACAGCGATACAGAAACCACCCAAACACTCCACCAGCGTGGTGTAGATATGGTAGTAGGTGTCATCGCGCTGCATCAGTCGTACCAAAGCGTGCAACACGTCTTCAGGTGGTGGCAACACCAACGGAGACACTTCGAAAGCAACGACATACCCTTTCCACAGCAGGAAAAACACCAGCACGGAAATCAATTGAATAAGAAAACGATTCACTTACAACTCCAGATGCTGACGCAGCTCATCACATAAACGGGCAAACTCTGGATCACCCAGGAAGTTCGTACGTGGACGCTCCAACGTAATAGGAATTTCTGCCACTACACGACCAGGGCGTGCAGACATCACGATGACTCTATCGGCCAAATGCACAGCCTCACTGATAGAGTGCGTAATCAAGAACGCACCAAACTTTTGGTCCATCCAGATACGCTCGGCATCAGCGATGATTTTTTCTCGGGTCAACGCATCTAATGCCCCGAATGGCTCATCCAGCAATAACAAACTTGGCTGTGAAAACAGCGCCCGCGCAAACGAGGCACGCTGACGCATACCGCCAGACAGCTCGGCAGGACGTCTGCTTTCAAAGCCTTTTAAACCCACCATCTCGCACAGCAACAAGGCACGTTTTTCATCTTCAGCGCTGTAACTACCTTTTTGCATCAGCGTTGGCAGCAAGATGTTTTTCTGGATGTTCATCCATGGCAATAAACGGTGTTCTTGGAATGCCACCCCAATATCGGGCGTGCTTTTATCGGCGCTGGAAGGCCAGCTCACCTCTCCCGAGGTGGGCTGTTCCAAACCACACAACAAACGCAGCAACGTGGACTTACCGCAGCCTGAAGGACCAATCACCGCCACAAACTCACCAGCCATGATGTGCTGATTGATACTTTGCAACGCGATGGTGGTGCCTGTAGGTGTCTCGAAGTGCTTAGAGACATTATCAAAACGAACTATAGGCTGTGCGTCAGATGGCGAGGTTTTTACGAACTCAGACAACGGTAGACTCCCAGATTGCATTGGTGTAAAGCTGTCTGGAGGTTGCCTTCATCAGACCTGCTCCCTGTAACAGCTGAGTTGCTTCTTCCCACTGTTCAGGTACGTTACGCAGTACATTTTCTTTGCCATGCGCCAACCACAATTCGCGGTTCCCTTTTAGGTCACTTAGCGCAATGTCTTCTTTCTCAATACCTGGCACATCGTAGCGACGGGCAATGGTACGAATTACTTCCAGCAACTGTGCATCGTCCATATCGGCCATGGCCAAAATGGCATTGCGTGCGCCTTGCAAGAAGGCAACGTGCTGCTCACGGTTAGCCGCCAAGTCTTCCTCACGGGCTACGTACACCTGACCTGGCACGCCATCATCCACATGCATGGACACCAACGGCAAGTTTTCAGCACGCAGTCGGGATACGGTACTGGCATTACCAAAGAATGCAGCAATACGACCAGCTTCTACCATCGCAAATGACGCTGGGCCATCTGCTACACGTTCACGACGCACGGATTCAGGATTCACCCCAGCTTTAGCCAGCATCAAATTCAGCGTAGCTTCCATAGAACCGCCGAACGACGCCACACCCACGACTTTCCCTTCCAGTTCTTTTACGTCACGGATGGGATGACTTTCGGATGAGATCACCACAAAAGGCGAAATCTGCGACACCGTAGCAAAGGCCAACACGTCAGAGTTGTCTTGAGCGCGAGTCGCCAAATAGTTAGCACCGCCTGTACGGCCTGCCTCTACTTGTTTAGCGGCCACCAATTGGATTGCTTGGCCTGCACCACGACCCACCTCAACTTTGACGTTCACGCCCAATTTGTCGTAATCGCCGGATGCACTGGCGTACAACACGGGGGCAAACGCCAACGACAGCGTGAAAGGTGTGAGATATGTGTAGGTACCCGTCGCCTTGGCAAATGCAACACTAGACGTCAGGGGTAAGCTCATCGCCCCTACTGCGCCGGCACTATAAACCAGAAATTTTCTGCGGTTCATATGGGATGTCTCCTGAATAGGATTTATTTAGACTGATTGTTTTGCGCGGCGGCCTTAGCTTGCATACGCAGCTTTTTGGCGGCAGTCAGCGGATGATCTTCTGGGTAATCAGGCAGATCTGGGCGGTTGGCGCCCAACATTACGCACATCAAAGACTCTTCTTGGCCTTCATTACGCAAGCCACGGTACACACCTGGAGGCACTGAAATCACATCGCGCTCGTTCAGTACCACCTCGCAACGCTCACCGTTATATTCTAAGAACAGACGAATACTGTCGCCACGTAAAATGAAAAAAGCTTCTTCTACGTCGTGGTGTACGTGCAGCGGGCCTTCACAGCCAGCCGGCAAAATCATGGTAGAAAAAGTGAAATGTTCAGCCGGAATGACGTTGTCATCATGAGTCACACCCGCTGCACCAGTACCCACGTAACGCGTTTGCGCACGACGGTAAGTAGGGTTCACTTCTGCTTGCCAGCCCAGTGCGTTCCAGTCGTACTGACGGGTTTTACGGCGTGCAATGCGTGACTCAATCCACTCTTGCAGGCTTTTGTCTTGTGGACGTTTCCAGCTGGCAAATAGGGGAGATTCCTGATCAGGAATTGGTACGACTTTTTCAGTTGTCATATCACTCATGGCTTTTCCTTTTTCTACTTCAATAACTTCAGATCAATCAAAATGAGTGCTGCAGACCTACACCAAACTGGTGTTTGTGCTGGTTCTCATCAATAAAGTGGTTACGCACGCTGTACACGTTACCCATCACATAGACGTTGGTGCGTTTGGAGAGTTGATAGCGGTAGCCGGCTGCAAAACCGCCGTTGTTTGACATCATGGCGCGCTGGTAGCTCAGCATGATCGAGCCACTTTTACCCGTAGGAATAGAAGCACCTACTGTGAAAGCACGGTCTTTATCTCTACCGCTTTCTACGTAGCCAGGCGCTGGGTTCAAGTTGATATTGCGCTGCTCGTTATAGCCGCTGAACACACGCACCATGCCGAAGTCGTAGGACAACGCGAACTGATAGTTCTGGGCTTTGCGTTTGTTGCTGTCTTTAATGGGATCCAAGCGCTCGTAGGTCAGTGCGGCTTTCAAGGGACCATTGGTGTAACGCAAACCTGCTGTCAACACGCGGTTGTTGTTGGATGCGCCAAAAGACTGTTCGTCTGCAGTAGAGAAGCTGTAACCAATACCGGCTTCAAAACCACCCACGATAGGAGTTTGGTACGTAAAGGCATTGCTCAAACGGCCATCAGCACCGTAGTCGCCGCTTTTATAGCCGAAGGTAGAACCGATGGAGTTACCCGACCATGCCACACCAAAGGGGCTAGCGATAAACGGAGTCCAGGAATAACCAAAGACAGTTTGACGACCCATTTTCAGCTCACCAAAACCACCTTTAAGCCCTAACGTTGCTTGTCTACCAAACAAACGACCTTGTGTAGAGTTACCTGTTGTAGTCAACAGCCCGCCTTCCAATTGGAAGGTCACGGCATACCCGTTACCCAAGTCTTCACTGCCACGCACACCAAAACGTGATTGGCCGGAAATACCACTGGCCACACCAAAGCGTTTTCCACCGTCTAGTCTTTTTTCTAACAGCATACCGGTGTCCAGCAAACCGTACAGTTGCACGTTGGACTGCTGGGCCAATGTGGCACCAGACCACGCGCAGGCCATAGCCAGTACACCTGCGACTGCTCCTAGTTGTCTTTTGCTCATCCCCATTCCTTTTTGTTCCACTAATGAAACGTTGTTTTATATTAGGAACACGAAGTATAAAATCATTTAAAC
>SRSN01000278.1 GCA_004791645.1 Alcaligenaceae bacterium 429 | reverse complement strand
CTGCAAGATAGCGTAGAGAAAGCTGTTACCTCTAACCCAGAGTTGGGTGCACGATTCCAAGACTTCCAATCTAGCTTAGAAGGCCAAAACGTGGCCCAAGGCGGGTTGTTGCCTGAAGTGAATGCGGAAGGCTGGATTGGTAAAGAGTGGCGCGGTAGTACTTCACTGAGCAAATCGCACGACTGGACTCGCAAGGGCTACACACTGCAACTGCGTCAGTTGATTTTTGATGGCAACTCCACGCTGAATACCGTGCGTCAGTTGGGCCTGGAAAAAGTCTCCACATACTACGATCTGGTTTCCACCATTGATAGCGTAGCGATGGAAGCGGCTGCAGCCCACATTGACGTTCAGCGTTACCGCGAAATGGAATTGCTGGCACGCGAAAACTACCAAATGCACTTGAACACATTGGGCCAAGTACGTGAGCGTAGCGAATCTGGCGTTGGCCGTGGTGTGGATTTGGAACAAGCCATGGGTCGTCAAGCGTTGGCACAAAGTAACCTGATGACAGAATCCGGTAACTTGAATGATGTGTTGCAACGTTACCGTCGTATCGTTGGTCAGCCTGCACCAGCTGTATTGGTAGATGCACCTACATTTGATGAGAAACTGCCAAGCAACCCAGAGAATTTTGATAACTCTTTGCTAGCTAACCCATCGATTCTGTCCAAACAAGCTTTGCTGCAAGCCGCAGACAAAGGTGTGGACGTTGCACGTGGCAACTTCTCGCCTACATTGGAGTTCCGTGCATCCACAGGCCGTGACCGTAACGAGCGTCCTAACGAGCTAACAGGCCGTCACCACACAGCACAAGCATCAAACGTGCAGTTGGTAGCATCCTACAACCTGTACCGTGGTGGTGCTGACTCCGCACGTGTACGTCAGACCAAAGCACAATCGTATGCAGCACGCGATGTGCGTGATTACACATGTCGCAACGTACAGCAAGAGCTGTCCATTGCATGGAACAACATTGTGCGTCTGCGTGAACAGATTCCTTTCTTGCGTGACCACGAATTAGCGACTTCCAAAGTGCGAGTAGCGTACATGCAGCAGTTCCAAATTGGTCAGCGTTCTTTGCTGGACTTGCTGGATACCGAGAACGAATTGTTCGATGCACGTCGTGCACTGCGTAACGCAGAATACGATCTGAAACTGGCTGAACTGCGCTGGTTGACCTTCTCTCACCAGTTGTTGCCAGCACTGGGTTTACAACAGCCTCATAACCAAGACGTACCTGAGGAAGCTGAAGACCTGATCTTCCCACAAGAAGCATTGCAAGTATGTATGGAACCTGTGCCTGACACAGCTAACCTGCAGCCTGTAATGGTGGAGTACCGCAACAACATGGAACCTCCTGTTCTACGTCAAGTAAGTGCAAACTAAGCGTGATGTAATATGTAGTAATAAGTTGACGTTGCATGACACACCCGTGTCGTGCAGCGACCAACTTGGCATAGGGCGGTAAGCACACATGAAAGAGGATCGTTCATATAAACAAGAACTGTCGGCATCGGATGCTGACTTTATCCGTGTGCTGGAGGATCTGATCGACGTGCTGATTAGCAATGGCACGATTCGCATGACTGATTTACCTCCCGAGGCACTCAAAAAACTGCATGCCCGAAAACAGACGCGTCAGCGTCTGCGTAATACTTCGCTTGATTTGATTAATGACGACGACGATGGACTCCTCTGATCCGCATTTGAGCCAGAACGTTGAGGGTATGCCTGCGCCGCATACCACTCATGATGATCCGCTTCTGGCATGTCTGGTAGAAATCACCAGATTGCATGGCAACCCTTGTTCGGCGCAACATTTAAGTGCTGGATTACCACTGGTTGATCATCGTCTTACTCCGCATTTGCTGCCACGAGCAGCAGCCAGAGCGAACAGCTCTGTGCGGGTGATACGTCGTCCATTGCAGAATTTTCCAACGGCGTTATTGCCTGTTATTTTGTTGCTGAAACAAAATAGAGCATGCGTGTTGTTGTCTCTAGATGGTGATGATGCTGTTGTGCATTATCCCGAATCGCCTGCGCCGGTCAAAATGTCGCTAGAGGCATTGCTAGAGGATTACTCTGGCTTGGCAGCAGTGGTACAACCGTTGTATCGAGTAGAAGCACGTGCCAAAGAAGGCATTGCTGAATTAAAAAATAAACATTGGTTCTGGGCCACCATTACTGAGAACTGGCGCTTGTATCGCGATGCGATTGGTGCTGCGTTACTGATTAATATTTTTGCACTGATGATCCCGCTCTACACCATGAACGTGTATGACCGAGTGGTGCCAAATAACGCGACTGAAACCCTGTGGGTACTGACGCTGGGTATTGGCTTAGTGCTGCTGTTTAACTTCATTCTTACCACTGTACGGGCGTACGTGGTGGATGCGGCAAGTAAACGTGTGGATGTGCGGTTGTCTGCACTGATTATGGAGCGTGTGCTGGATTTGCGTATGGAAGCGCGTCCAGGTTCCGTAGGGTCGTTTGCGGCCAACTTGCGCTCTTTTGAGTCGGTGCGAGACTTCATTGCATCGGCCAGTTTGACCACGTTGGTAGATTTACCGTTCGTATTGTTGTTCCTTGCTGTGTTGGCATGGATATCCCCGTACATGTTGATTCCACCAATTGTGGCAATCATCATCGTTTTGGTGGTGTCGTACTTTGCGCAGCGCCATATGGAAACGCTGACCAAACAAACTTTCCAAGCGGCGGCACAACGTAATGCTGGCTTGGTAGAGTCGCTGTCTGGTCTGGAAACACTGAAAGTATTGAACGCACAAAGTCATGCGCAGCGTAACTGGGAGCGTTCCACAGAGTTTTTGGCCTCTATTGGCGGCAAGATTAAATTGACCTCCTCAAGCACGGTAGGTTTTGTACAGACTATGCAGCAGATGGTCACCATCAGTGTGGTGGTAATCGGTGCGTACTTGGTACAAGATGCCGCGCTGTCTATGGGGGGGATTATTGCGTCGTCCATGATCGCTGGCCGTTGTTTGGCTCCATTGGGGCAAGTGGCCGGTTTGATGATGCAATACCAGAATGCTCGTACATCGTTGGACTCCATTGATGGCTACATGAAAATGCCTGTGGAACATCCTATAGAACGTAACTTTGTGCCACGTCCACAATTGGATGGGGCGGTAGAGTTCAGGGATGTGAGCTTTGTTTACCCTAGCACCGATCAGAAAGTGCTAAGCCAGATCAGCTTGTCTATTAAGCCAGGCGAGAAA
>SRSN01000277.1 GCA_004791645.1 Alcaligenaceae bacterium 429 | reverse complement strand
GGTAGAGCCATTCCTGCTGCCTTGGTGTTTCTAGGTATGAGTTTTATTGCTTGCGCCTTGATTATTATTGGCTTGCCTCCACTTTCAGGTTTTGTAGCCAAGTTCTCATTAATTTTGGCAGCGCTACAAGCTTCTAGCTATACGCCAGACCCATTAAACGCGTGGATATTCACCGCCACTATATTACTGGCTGGTTTTATCGGCATTATTGCCTTATCACGTACTGGTATTCGCTTGTTCTGGAGTCACAACAACATCAGTGTGCCTCGTTTGCGTCCTACCGAAGCATTACCCGTGACGGTACTGATCACTATCTGCGTATGGCTGAGTATTCAAGCTGGCCCCATCACCAGTTACCTAGAAGGTACTGCCCGTTACTTGGATCGTCCTAGCGCCTACATTAATGCCGTACTCATGAAAAATGCGGATCGCCCTGTGCACACAGGAGAAACACCATGAGAAAAAAACTCAGTTTTCTGATTCTGCCCGTGTTTTTATTGGTGTTTTGGCTGCTACTCAATAGCTCCCTGTCTCCCGGCAATATTGCTCTAGGTGCAGTACTGGCTATTTTGTTGTCTTTGGCTGCTATCCCGTTCAGGCCTGTACGCGCTAGCTTACGTCGCCCCTTTACTGCTCTACGTTTGATGTTCAACGTATTCGTTGATATTGTGAACTCCAACATCGAGGTAGGAAAAATCGTACTGAAAGGCGATAAATCAGGAGCAACTCCCGGCTTTTTGGATATCCCCCTGACTATCACTGACCCGCATGGGTTAAGTGCCCTCGCCTGCATCGTGACGTATACGCCTGGCACAGTGTGGTCTGGTTTCAACGAGGAAAAGAATATTCTGACACTGCATGTGTTGGACCTCAAAGATGAACAGCAGTGGCTGGACACCATACAGAAACGCTATCAACAGCCGCTTATAGAGATTTTTGAATGAACAGCATCATTTATTGGTCTAGCCTTTTTGCTTTGGCTTGTTTTGTAATTGGCATGAGCGTTGCGGCCTATAGAATATCTACCGGCCCTACCGCCTGCGACCGTGTGTTGGCACTGGATACCATGTACGTCAACGGCATGCTGGCGCTTTTAGCGCTAGGCATGCGTTTTGACTCACGCCTGTATTTTGATATTGCGTTGCTGATTGCACTGTTTGGCTTTGTAGGCTCTGCTGCCATGGCCAAGTTCTTGTTACGTGGTGAGGTAATTGAGCCATGAACGATATTCCACTCTGGATTAGCATCCCTACAGCCCTACTACTGATACTCAGCGGTATCATTACACTAGTAGGATCGTTAGGACTTATACGCCTACGTCATTTCTTTAGCCGTATGCACGCCCCTACATTGGGTAACACCTTAGGTGTGTTTTTTATGCTGCTAGCAATGGTGTTGATGTATTCTTACCTAAGCGATCACGTTATTGTTCATCCGCTGCTGATTACACTATTGCTAGTAATCACTTCCCCAGTTACTGCTATTTTGCTGATGCGTGCAGCCATCAAACGCGAACTTAGCCAACGTACGGTTACTTATGCCCCCAACGAGCCCGGTCACATGGATTTACCGCATAAATCTCCTCCCATAGTGGAGCAGGATGCCGAACCCAAGCTCTAATGACATGACTGTCATATAAAGACCCTATTATTTTTCTTTTTCTCTTCAATCAACATCATGGAATGGCTTGTAGACCCGAACATATGGGCGGGCTTAATTACCCTCGTCGTACTTGAAATAGTACTGGGTATAGACAACCTAATTTTTATCGCCATCCTGGCTGATAAACTGCCTCCGCACCAGCGGGACCGTGCACGTATTATCGGCCTCTCACTGGCTCTGGTGATGCGGCTCATTCTGCTTAGCGTCATCTCGTGGCTGGTCACACTGAAAACCCCGCTATTTTCCATCGGCTCCTTCGGATTCTCCGGACGCGACCTTATTTTGCTGATGGGCGGTATATTCTTGCTATTTAAAGCCACCAGCGAATTGCACGAGCGCCTAGAAGGCCCGCCGATGGTGCGTGAGAAAAACAAAGCCTACGCCAGCTTCGGTATAGTCGTAGCGCAGATTGTGGTGCTAGACGCCGTATTCTCGCTAGACGCCGTCATTACAGCAGTAGGTATGGTAGACCACCTGCCTGTCATGATGGCCGCCGTCATCATCTCTATTGGCTTGATGATGTGGGCTTCCAAGCCTCTGACACGCTTTGTGAACGCTCACCCTACCGTTGTGGTGCTGTGTTTAAGCTTCTTGCTAATGATCGGCCTGGCCTTAGCTGCTGAAGGCTTAGGCTTAACGATTCCTAAAGGCTATTTGTATGCCGCTATCGGTTTCTCTATTGTTATCGAGTTCTTCAACCAGCTAGCACGTCGTAGCGTATTGCGTCATCAAGCACGCATTCCTATGCGTGATCGTACGGCAGACGCTGTAATGCGTTTGCTTAGCAGCAAACCTACCGATGACGAAAACGAAGGTACTGCCGATAGCCATGCGGTAAATGATCTTGTGGATTCCGCTTTCAAGGCTGAAGAACGCAAAATGGTTAGCGGTGTACTGAACCTGAGTCAGCGCCCTATACGTTCGCTGATGACGCCCAGAAACGAAATCACCTGGGTGAATACGGAAGACTCCGCCGAAAACATCCGCCAGTTGTTGCGTGATACACCACACAGTTTCTTGCCAGTCTGTAACGGTCAGCTAGATCACATTATTGGTGTAGCCAAAAGCAAAGACTTGCTGGCCGACCTTAAAGACAACGATGTGGTCACCCAATGGTCTGAATTACGTGCGCCCATTATTGCTCATGAGCACACTGACCCACTGATGGTTATTCAGATGCTGAAACAATCTAAAGGGCAGTTTGTTTTGGTGGCTGACGAGTACGGCACTATTGAAGGCCTACTCACACCTATAGATATTCTGGAAGCGATTGCTGGTGAGTTCCCCGATGAAGACGAGCAACCCGCCATACGTAAAGTCGATGACAATGAATGGCTAGTAGAAGGCAGTACCGACTTGTTCCATTTGGCACAAGAACTGAACCTACCTAACCACTTAAGCATTGCCCGCAACTTCAATTCAGTTGCCAGCTTTATGCTAGAAAGCTTAGATGCTTTGCCTAAAGTTGGTGATGTTATTGAAAGTGAAGGCCTACGCTTCGAGATCGTGGAAATGGTAGACCGACGCGTGGGTGAAGTACGTGTGAGCCGCATAGACTCAGACGATCACCCAGCTGATGACGACGAATCTGCTCAGTCTACAGAC
>SRSN01000276.1 GCA_004791645.1 Alcaligenaceae bacterium 429 | reverse complement strand
TAGTTATAGTTGATCTAATCTATAGATATAGAACGCCATGAAAATTACCTTGCGTCAGTTGCAGATCTTTGTCGCTATTGCCGAGCATGGCAGTACCACCGCTGCTGCAGAACAGATTCCTTTGTCACAATCAGCGACCAGTGCGGCACTAGCAGAGCTGGAGTTACTGCTGGGCACTAGCCTGTTTGATCGCATAGGTAAACGCTTGTCGTTGAATGAAACGGGTCGCAGCTTACTAGAGGCGGCACGAGGCACCTTAAATGGTGTGGAAGAAATAGAACGTAATTTTGGGATGGGGGAAGGGCGTAGTTTGCCGGCGTGGATACGACTTGGAGCTAGTACAACTCTAGGTAATTACGTCATGCCAGAGCGCATTGCCAAGCTGCTACGTACCGAACCACTGACACAAGTACAGATGCGTATAGGCAACACACAAGAGATTATTAATGCCGTACAGCGATTGGATGTGGATGCGGGGGTGATTGAGGGGCCCTGCCATGCTGACGATTTAGATGTGCAGCCGTGGGGCATCGATGCTTTGGTAGTGGTGGCATCGCCAGAACATAAATTGGCAAGAGACTCACAACGGTGCTCTATTGAGGCATTACGCTCGCAGCGTTGGTTAGTGCGTGAGGCAGGGTCCGGAACGCGAGAGTCAGTAGATAATGTGTTGTTGCCGCATTTGGGGGGCTTTTCCAGCAGTATGCAATTGGGCAGTACTGAGGCCATCAAGCAAGCGGTAGGAGCAGGGTTGGGGATTGCGTGTTTATCCAGCTGTTCAGTGCAAGATTTGTTAGCACTGGGGCGGTTGACTGTATTAACTACAGAGTTGCCGCCCCTAGAACGTATGCTGTATTGCATTGCTCATCGTAGTAAGCGCTTTTCAGCTAGCCTGACGCGCCTGCTGGAGCCTATGACGAGCGAGTCTATGCGTTAATCGTTGTGCGGCACGAAGCCTTGGGCTTCAACATCTTTATCGTCGAACAAGTAGTTTTGCATTTGTTCAGACAAATATTGACGCGCACGTGCATCGGCTAAGTTCAGGCGGTTTTCATTCACTAAACGGGTTTGAATGCCCATCCAGTTATTCCATGCTTCTTTGGAAATAGAACGCCAGATTTTGACACCAACCTCACCGGGGTAAGGTGGAAAATCAAGCCCTTCGGCTTGGCGTTTGAGTTTGATACAGTCAACCATACGGGTCATGAAAAATTCCTCGTCAAAGTTTTTTGATGAATACTAGGCTATTGCGCGAGCGGTTGTACAAAGCCCGTTTTTCTTTGGGAAGATCGGATACACCACCTTGCACAAAACCTCGCTTAATAAACCAATGCGAAGTACGTGTGGTGAGTACGAATAGACGTTTGGCACCCATAGCGCGGGCGCGACTTTCTGCGTGACGCAGCAAGAGTTCACCCTCGCCACTGCCTTGCCATTCCGAATGGACGATCAAACAGGCCATTTCGACCATGCCATCGTCTAGATACGGCGTGACGGAAACACAACCGTAAATAATGCCATCGTGCTCAAGTACGGTGAAACGCTCAACCTCTCGTTCTACCACGGCACGGCCACGCGGTACCAACGTACCATCGGCTTCTAACGGTTCAATTAATTGCAAGATGGACGCAACGTCATCTAGTGTGGCTGGTCGTAGGTCGTCCAGAGTGTCTTCTACCACCATGGTGCCTACACCGTCGTGGGTAAAGATTTCCAGTAAGATACTGCCGTCTAAGGGGTAAGGAACAATGTGAGCACGTGCAATGCCGCGTTTCACGGCTTGAGAAGCACTGCGTAGAAATACGCTAGAGTCTTCGCTGAGCGCATTGGCCTTCAATAACTGATCTGCATCCGCACGCGCCAACTCACCATCAATGGTTTGGTTAGCATCTACATTGGCCAGCGGAGCAGGTGTGAGGTAGATGAGTTTTTCTGCGCGCAAGGCGACGGCTGCATTCAAGGCCAGCTCTTCCATGCCTAAGTCAAAAGCATCACCAGTGGGCGAGAAACCCAGCGGCGACAGCAGTACAATAGCGCCTTGGTCCAGAATCTTACGCATGGATTCAGTATCCATTTTGCGCACAGCCCCTGCGTGTTGGTAATCCACACCATCAATCACGCCTACAGGGCGAGCGGTCACAAAATTACCAGAAATCACGCGTATTTGCGCATGGGACATAGGGGTATTAGGCAAGCCTTGGCTAAAAGCCGCTTCAATATCCAAGCGTATTTCACCCGCTGCTTCTTTGGCGCATTCTAGGGCCGCAGGGCTAGTCGGTGAGGTGCTACGGCCAAAGGTGTTTTTCTCACCTTTGAGCAGCAGTTGTTCATTAACTTGTGGTCGTGATCCATGCACCAGCACTAAGCGTATGCCCAGTGCAGACAACAAGGATAAATCGGGTATCAGTGTGGACAAGAAGTCGTCAGCGATTAGCTCTCCGCCAAAGCCGACTACAAAGGTTTTGCCACGAAAGCGGTGCACATACGGAGCGACTTCCCTGAACCAGCGTACAAACTGCGCGGGAGCGAATTCTGGTGCATCATGGGCGGAAAGGGTATCGCTGTCATTGTTGCTCATAAGCCTGCCTGAAAGGGTCAGTGATCAAAACCAAAACAAAATTATAATGAGGGACTATTTAGAGAAGCGAGTTTCATGCAAGAGCCTGTAGACGTTGCGGGAAAGCCAACATTTCCCCTAGTAATTGAGTACCCAGAAGAGTTGCCGGTTAGTGCCCGCCGCGAGGAAATCGCGCGTGCCATACAAAAGCATCAAGTAGTTATTGTAAGCGGTGAAACCGGTTCAGGGAAAACCACGCAGCTACCAAAAATTTGTCTAGAGCTTGGGCGCGGCCAGAAAAAAATGATAGGCCATACCCAGCCGCGCCGTTTGGCGGCGACTTCAGTGGCCCAACGCATTGCTGAGGAGCTGAATACCGAGATAGGCGAATGGGTTGGTTACCAAATTCGTTTTGCCGATCGTAGTGGCCCGAACTCAGCCATTAAGCTGATGACAGATGGTATTTTGCTAGCGGAAAGCCAGCGTGATCCTTTGCTGCGCCGCTACGATACCCTGATTATCGATGAGGCGCACGAACGCAGTCTGAATATCGATTTTTTGTTGGGGTTTTTGAAGCAGCTGTTGCAACGACGCAAAGATCTAAAACTGATTATTACGTCAGCGACTATTGATGCGGCAAAATTCGCCGAGCATTTCGCGATGGATGGCGAGCCCGCCCCCGTGATTGAGGTGTCTGGACGCTTATATCCCGTAGAGGTGTTGTATCGCCCTGTCTTGCAAG
>SRSN01000275.1 GCA_004791645.1 Alcaligenaceae bacterium 429 | reverse complement strand
AACAACCGTGTCTAAATATCGCGCAACAGCTCAGTGCCGTTGAAAGTGCTATCACAGCCGCTAAACGAGTACTTATTCATGATCATATTGACCACTGTTTAGATCACGACACTGCTCAAGTTCTTGAAGAAATGAAAGCCCTCTCTAAATTATTGTAAGACTTTCCTCTATGCTCAGCATTCTAAAAAATCGGTCCTATCGCTACCTGCTGGCAGCCCAAGTAATTGCTTTACTTGGTACAGGCTTAATGACTGTTGCTTTAGCTCTGCTTGCATACGAACTTGCAGGTGAAAGTGCGGGAGCTGTGCTAGGCACTGCATTTGCAATTAAGATGATTGCATATGTAGGTATCTCTCCTATCGCCCAAGCCTTTGCTAACCACCTACCACGTCGCACTTTGCTAGTGCTTCTAGATTTGGTACGTGCAAGTGTTGCCTTATGCCTTCCATTCGTAACAGAAACATGGCAGATCTACGTATTAATCTTTCTGTTGCAGTCTGCATCAGCAGGTTTTACACCAGCATTCCAAGCAACCATTCCTGACATATTGCCTAATGAAGAAGACTATACAAAAGCATTATCACTATCCAGACTGGCCTACGACATAGAGAGCCTAGTCTCACCAGCCATAGCCGCAGCACTGCTGACTGTTATTAGCTTTGAGAACCTTTTTGCAGGCACAGGTATTGGCTTTCTACTCTCTGCTGCGCTTGTTATTAGCGTCATTCTCCCATCGCCCAACAACGCAGGAGCATATGGGAACGGACCACCAGGGGCTTTCAGCTTTACCTAGCAACCCCTCGGCTACGCGGATTACTTTCCATAAACCTCGCTGTTGCTGCTGCTGGTGCAATCGTTATTATCAATACTGTAGTCATTGTGAAAGCCAATATGGGGCTTAGCCAAACTGAAGTTGCATGGGCTCTGGCCGCCTTCGGTGGCGGCTCTATGCTTGCTGCATTTTCTCTGCCGCCGCTGCTAGAAAAGGTGAGCGACCGTACCGTTATGCTTGTAGGTGTATCCCTACTCACTGCAGGTACCCTTGCAGGTGCCATCACATCCAGCTACGCCCATCTAGTCATCATATGGTTCATCATCGGCGTAGGTTATAGTACCGCTCAAACGCCTTCAGGCCGTCTATTGCGTAGGTCCTCTCACCCCGAAGATCGTCCCGCTCTTTTTGCTGCCCAATTCGCGCTATCTCATGCATGCTGGCTTGTCTGCTATCCCCTAGTGGGGATACTAGGCGCTGCACTAGGTATGCCTACTACTTTTATCATCATGTCGATGATAACATTGCTCTCCATCGCTCTAACAATCAAGCTCTGGCCCGCTGGTGACCCTTCTGATTTAGTACATACACATCCAGAGCTACCTCACGACCACCCTCATCTACGCAAACACTCTCAAGATGGCCAACACAAGCACACTCTCATCATTGATGACTTGCATCGCCACTGGCCCTAAGCCCATCCAAGAATATTTTTTTAGAATAAAAAACCGCAGGCAATCACTCTATTAGGGGATATAATAATCCCCCTAGGGAGGATGTATAAATTGTCATCCATGCCTTTGTATCAACCCGTAGTCAGGCTTAGAAAAACATGTTTAATTGGTTTTACAAACCAACTTTTAAATTGTTTTCAGTATTTTTAATTATGCTGAGCCTACTCGCCGTGCCCTCGGTTGGTCAAACCAACTCTCATAATCCTCTCGCATTAGCTTTTGCCGAAAAACAAAGGCACTCTGAACTTGCTGCTACAGCAGCCAGTGAAAAAACCCACACGCATGAGGTAGGCCTCAACGAAGAGACATACTCCGGACATCAGCATGGACATAACCCTGCTGACCATTCTCATGAAACCAAAAGTTTTGCGGCAGAATTTTGCTACATAACTAAAAGCGCACCTCAGCTTTGGGTATTAGCTCCCGCACAAGCTAAACCTATAAATCTTAACGCGCCTCTTGAGCGCCCTCCCAAACTGCTCTCCTAGTTCCATAGCTAGATCACTTATTGATCAAACTCTATAACTACTGGAGAACACATGTTCAACCCCTCCTTGTGGGGATGGATTCGCACGCCTATCACCAAGCGAATAACCATCTCTGTATGCCTTACCCTGCTATTTTTGTTTATCTTCCCCAAGCTGGCTCTTGCCCATGCCGTAGCTGAAGGTGACAAAGGTTATATCCAGGAAATCACTGGCGTAAATATCTTGTCCTTCATCTATCTAGGTGCAAAACATATGGTGACAGGATACGACCACATCCTGTTCTTGCTTGGCGTCATTTTTTTCCTATATCGCATGAAACACATAGGCTTATATGTAAGCTTGTTTGCGATAGGCCACTCAACAACCATGCTGCTAGGCGTGTATTTCAACATAGGAATCAATAGCTACATCATCGACGCCATCATAGGTTTCTCCGTGGTGTACAAGGCCTTAGACAATATGGGTGCCTACCAAAGGTGGTTTGGTTTTCAACCAAACACAAAGGTGGCAACACTGATTTTTGGCTTCTTCCACGGATTTGGTTTATCAACAAAAATCATCGAATACAACATTTCGCCTGATGGTCTAGTCCCTAATCTACTTGCCTTTAATGTTGGCGTTGAAATTGGCCAGTTACTTGCCTTAGGTGCCATTCTTATTGTTATGAGCTATTGGCGGCGTACACCAAGCTTTTGGCATCACGCCTACACAGCTAACGTCATGATGATGTGCGCTGGTTTTACTCTAATTGGCTACCAAGTCACTGGTTATTTTGTTTCGTAAAAGGTTCTTTATGTACAACTCAGATCTTCCATCACGCGCCGAACTCCCAACTTCTCAACAGTTAAGAAAGTCTACTTTTATCGCTGCCATAGCATCATTAGTGATCCTCATAACTGTTGTATTGCCCTCTGAATATTCAATCGATCCTACAGGTATAGGACGTGCGATGGGGCTCACTCAAATGGGGGAAATTAAAGCGCAGTTAGCTGAGGAAGCTGCTGCAGATGCCAAAGCTGCTGCTATGCCTCTCTCCCAACCACAAGTAGTTACTCAGCCAACTCCGATACAACAACCCACTCCTATAGCGGCTAACCCTCCTGCTATCGCTCCATCCAACATTAACCCTGCGCTACAGAACCGAACAGACCAACTTAGTATCACCCTCGCACCAGGACAAGGCACAGAAGTCAAAATGGTTATGAAAGCAGGTGCACAGGCCAACTTCTCATGGACTGCAAATGGTTCCATTCTTAACTATGACACTCATGGTGATGGCGGCGGCCAATCTGTCTCTTACGAGAAA
>SRSN01000274.1 GCA_004791645.1 Alcaligenaceae bacterium 429 | reverse complement strand
CCAGTTTCCCCAACTCTCGCTTTGCGGAGCCTGCTCGGCACAAACCTAGGCGTTCCCCAGCGTGTAGGGATCATTCTGTCAAGCGATCGAACGCGACCGTGACTGGATATGTCGTAAATGGACTCGAAGCCAGTGATCGGCTTCCAGATTTCTGGCATGGCACTCTCCATCAAAGAGTAGTCATCACTGAAGAAGTCACGGCAGGACGGTGATGAATCGCCTTTTCGCCCGCTAAAGCTAGCCGCGACAGACTGATTTTACAGGAGAATGATATGGCTGGATGGAGTGGAATCAAGCCTACTGCATTTGTGAAGGTGGTTGAGGCTGACCTAAAAGAGAAGCGCAACCAGATCGCGGCAGAGGCGCTTCAAATGGTGGTGAGTGGATCTCCTGTAGATACCGGGGCTTATAGAGGTAATCACCGTGTCAGCGTTGATGTAGAGGACTTAGGCGCTGACGAGGGGCTATCCGGAGAGAATACACAGGCCACTATCAGCGCAGGGCTAGCTGTGATTGCACAGGCGAATCAACCCTACCAAGCTGTAATGGTGCAAAACAATATTGCATATGGCGAAGATCTGGAAAATGGGCACTCAAAGGAGCAGGCACCACAGGGTGTGTACAGGCCAGCCCTTGCTCACATCAGAGCCAAGCATGGTGACTCATGACCTACGAGAAAATCAGAGAGATGATCATTACTCGTATGCTGGAGTTCACGGGCATTGATCAGAAGCGGATTGACTACCAGAACCCCGGACAGCGTTTTGAACCGCCAGCAGAGGGCATTTGGTGTCGCTTAACGATTGAGACGGCTCGGCCTGTAGTGCGTGGCCTTTGTCAGCCGCAAGCGAGGGTGCCTGGCAATATCATCATCCAGTGCTTTGATCGAGCAATTAGCCAGACACCGACAGTAGCACTGATAAGGCTTGCCGACGCGTTTACCGAACACTTCCAGTTTTGGGAATCGGGCAGTTTGCTGTGTCGAGAGGCCCAGTTAATAAACGTAGGTGCAGGGGCATCGGTAGGCAACCCTTCTGGGTCAGGCTACACGCAAGCCAACGTACAAATCTATTTCATAGCGGGGTGAACATGAGCAGCTTTCGCAATCTTGTGTTCGTGAAGGACGCGACAAATACATTTGGTCAGTTCAAAAAAGGGGGTCGAGCACAAGGACGGTTCCCTGAGGAGTTGGTCGAGAGCTACTTAAAACTAGGTATTCTCGAAGAGGTGCCGGAGCCTATAGCTCTGGATGGTGCGGTTAAAGACTACACACCGCCAAGGGCTCGAAAAAGAGCCGCCAAAACAACCAAATAACCGTCCGCAGAGGCGGTTTTCTTTTTTAGGAAAGGGATGATGAAAGAACTAATGTTCCAAAAACAGCCTATTCGCTTAATAGAGCGCGATGGCAAGAAATGGGCGAGTGCCGCCGATATTGCGCGAGCGCTAGGGTACGCAAGGCCAGACGCTGTAACAAGGATATATGACAAGCGCAAAATAGAGTTTTCAGGCTCTATGACTATGCTCACCATGGTTGAGACAGCAGACCCCCAAACTGACGGTCTGCTCTTAAATAAAACCACTGCACGGGTGTTTAGCCTTCGAGGGGCGCATTTAATAGGCATGTTTGCTCGGACTAAAAAGGCACAGGAGTTTCGACGCTGGGTGCTAGATGTGATTGAGCAGCATCAGGCGGAGCCCTCCCTTATTCAAGAGTGGTATGAGGCCAAAGCTGCATTGGATGCGCAAGATAAGTTTGCCAGCTTGTGCGGTAGGGGTCTAAGTGAGCACAAGCGCCGTAAGCCGCCATTAATTGAACGTGTCTGCCAAATCTCTGAGAGATTGCAGCCCTCATTACAGCTTATCTAGCCCAGCACTGTCTGGGCTTTCTTATTTTTGATGCCGCTATTGAGCGGTTTTTCTTTTTAGGAGCCATCAATGGCAAAAGTAAAATCAACCGGCACTTGCTTGTCGGTATCCGCAAGCCTTCCCGCCACCTATGATGCTGTGGGCTTTAAGGCGTTAGCGTTCACTCAGGTGGGTGAGCTTGAGAGCGTAGGTGGCGCCGAGATTACTCGCAACACTGGTTCGTTCACGAATCTTTGCTCAGGTAATACCTCAACAATTAAAGGCGCACGAGCAGGCATTACCATCGCCGTTGTGTGTGCGCTTGATGAAGATGACGCAGGTCAGTTATTGATGGTTGCGTCAGAAGCAGAAGACGAGGCTTTGTATAGCTTCTGCATCACACTATCGAACGGCAGCAAAGACTACTTTGTGGGGACGGTGGTTAAGGTGGGTAAGACCTTTGGTGGCGATACCGATGTTGTGAAGGCTCCATACGATATTGCTGTGGACTCGCCGGCAGGCATGGTTAAGCCGATTCTTTCTGTTCCAGCGTAAGGGGATTGAGATGACACTAATTGTTCCTAAGACTGTTGAGCCTATAGTCGTTGAGCGCTGGGTGGACTACAACGACAAGATCAAGGTGCTGCTACGCGGTATTGATAGCAAGGAATATCAAATTGGTCTTGAGCGTGCTAGACGGTTGCTAAACAAGAGCGATTCTGCGCAGTCCTTGAACAGCCTTACAGCTACTGCTACCGATGAAACAGAGTTTGGTATTCAGGCTCAATTATTAGGCCGCTATATCGTGAAAGGCTGGCAGGGTGACGTGAAAGATTCCGACGGTCAAACTGTCGCTTATACGCCTGAAGCGTGTATTTCGATGATTAACGAAAATGTTGCCTTCTTTTCGTGGGTGATCTCGCAGGCCACGCAAATCACGATAGAGCAACAAGGTGAGCAGGCCGAAACACTGGGAAAGTCCTTGCCCGCTACCGATGGGAAATCGAACGAGAGCGACTAAAAAAGAAGGCTAGGCGAGGGAAGGCTGCGCAACCCCCTGATGGCGAAGAGCCTGAGCGTGATGCCATAACAGCGCACATCCTTGATGTGTTTTTGTTGGTTGGTCGTTCTAGGCAATACGTCATCGGGATGCACGGTGGCGTTCCCTTGCCGCTATCGGTGGCGGATATAACTGCTGTGTTAGAGGCCCATCCTTCGCCTTTACAGCGTGAGGAGCTTGATATGTGTCTCTTTGCGTTGGATGCGGAGTTTATGGGTTCATTAGAGGAAAAGCCAGAAGCCCAAGAGGATGTGGAGTCGGTTTGGCGCGGGATGGTGGCGGGGATGAATGGAGGAGGAGTCGTCTAGAGTGATCTTTTATGTACTATTCAACGGGTAATGTGTTTTGTTCCGCTATTTAGGTTGCAAATCATATTTTTTAACTGTATAAATAAAC
>SRSN01000273.1 GCA_004791645.1 Alcaligenaceae bacterium 429 | reverse complement strand
GTCTCTGGCTACAGAAATAGCCTCGTAGGCTTGCATTTGTTGCTGTTGCCTTGCTTCCAAGGTGTGGATGGTGCTGATGGCATCGGCCACTTCACGCACGCTATCCAAAACACGCTGGTTGTATTGCGCGATAGCTTCATCGGTTTCTGCTTGGCGGGCATGCAACTGCGCATTTAATGCGCCACCGTGGAAAATGGGCAGGCTAATCGCTGGGCCCACGCCATATACGCCGCTGTCACCATGCAGCAGGTTATCTGCTCCCAACGATAAAAAGCCGGCAAAAGCATTCAAATTAATATTGGGGAAGAAGTCAGCTTTGGCTGCTTTGATTTTGGCTTGGCTGGCTTCAATGCCTAGCTTGGCAACTAAAATATCAGGGCGTCTACCCAGTAATTCCAATGGGATATTGGCGGGCAGTAGCTGCGCTGGTAATTGCAGCGTGACGGCTTGCAGCTTTTCACCCGCAGCAGGGCCTTCGCCCATGAGGCTGGCCAACTGATTACGTAGCAGTTGTGCGTTGCCTTCAGCTTGCAGTTGTTGGGCACGGGTGCTAGCCAAAGATGAGCGTGCTTGTTGCAGCTCTACTTCAGTGTCCAAGCCGGCATTAATACGCTGCTCGGTAATAGTCTGAATTTCTTGATATTGCTGTTCCAGTGTTTTCAACATGGCGGCTTGGGCCAAAGCATTTTGCAAGTTGAAATAGCTTTGGATAACAGCACTAATTAGCGCATTGCGTGCCACCTGAATGTCTGCCGAGGCAGCCTCTTCTTGCGATAGCGCACTGGCATATAACGCACGGTTCTTACCCCAAATATCCAGATCAAAACCTATGTTCAAGCGCAGCGATGTATCGGTATACATAGAGCCGGCATAGGGGGCTGGGGTGCTGTAGCGTTCCGAGTAGCGCTGGCGGGTCAAGTTGTAATCCGCATCAGCTTGAGGCAGTTGTACCGCGCGGGCGCTACCTACCGCAGCTTGCGCTTTACGTAAGCGGGCTTGCACTATTTGTAAGCTGGGGCTTTGCTGCAAAGCGTGTTCTATGACGCCATTGAGCTGTGGGTCGTGGTACCGCACCCACCACTGATCCTCTGGCCAGCTGATTTGGCTGGATTGCAGACCAAGGGTAGAGCCTTCTACTTGAGATAAGGGCAGTGGCTGTGTGTCTATAGCGGCACAACCACTAAGAAGGGCAGCAAGTACTAGAGGATAGATTCGCTTCATGCTTACATTTAGCTTAAACATACTGACTAAGCGCTTACTGCTTAGGCAGCTATTTGTGAAAAAAATAGTGAGGGGTTCAAGAGTCGGATTCGTATGAACGTAAGGCTGCTTCGCCATTCTGACGCAAGCGGTCCAGAAAAGAGAGTAGTTGAAAAATTTCGGTGGTGCTAAAGCCGTCTAAGTGCACGTTCAAGGCCTCGGCGATTTCAGGCAGAATTTTGCCGGAAACTTCATGGCCTTCTGGTGTTAGGCTTAGCAACACTACACGCCTATCTTGCTCACAGCGTTGACGCGATAACAAGCCTTTAGCTTCCAGTCGGTCTAGTGTGCGCGTCATAGCTCCTGTGTCCATACCCATTTTTTTGGCAAGACCGGCAGGTGTATTAATGTGCTCGTGATAACGCAGCGTGACCAGAGGGCGCCATTGCATGGCAGTGAGCCCTAAGTGTGCAATGCGCAACGCAATCACCGCATGTATGGAACCCAATACATGTTTGGTGAGTAGCCCCAAGTTGGCCTGGGTTTTCAGAACATCTGTTCCTTCTTTGTAGAAAGAAGATTTTGTCATGGCGTCGCGTATATGTAGCACTGCATGCAAAAAATTGCGTGAAGAATGCATTGTATGGTGTACTTATCTGCCTAGGCAATCTTTTTTACATCTTTAGCATCAAACCCCCATGCATAATGAAGCTCGCGCGGCGTTGCGCTCTAACTCTTTGTACACCGGGCTGTTACTGGCAGGCCTTGGTTCCATTTTGTTTTCAGCTAAAGCCATTGTGGCCAAGCTGACGTATCAATATGGCGTCAATGCACTGACGGTGTTGGGGTTTAGGATGCTGTTGGCGCTACCCGTGTTCTTGCTGATTGCATATTGGCAGATGCGCAAAGTGAAAGCAGGGCAGCTAAAGCCTTTAACGCTTAAGCAAATGTTTGAGCTGCTGGTGTTGGGCTTTTTAGGCTATTACTTAGCTAGCTTGCTGGATTTCATGGGCTTGGAGCGTATTTCAGCCAGTTTAGAGCGGCTGATTTTGTTCTTGTCACCCACCTTTGTTCTGTTGTTATCGGCAGTATTTCTGCGTAAAAAAATCTTGCCCAAGCAGTGGTTGGCGCTTGCGTTATCGTACTTAGGAGTAGGGCTGGTGTTTGTGCAGGACTTATCCTTTTCTGGGGATGATGTACTGCTGGGTTCGTTCTTTGTGCTGGGTTCAGCGCTGTCTTACTCTATTTATTTGATTGCTTCTGGTGAGCTTATTAAGAATATAGGCTCGACGCGATTGGTGGCGTACGCCATGAGTATTTCCGCTGTGTATACGCTGATCCACTTGATCTCAGCACAAGGGTGGGGCGTCTTGATACAGCCGGCTCCCGTGTATGGGTTATCGGTGTTACATGCTGTATTTCACACTGTATTGCCAACGTTTATGACCATGTGGGCAGTAGAGCGCATTGGCGCCCCCATGAGTGCTCAGATGGGGTTGGTAGGGCCCGTCTCTGTACTGTTCTTGGCCAGTTGGTTCTTAGACGAGCCCATCACCGTGGTGCAAATTCTCGGTACGGTGTGTGTGTTAGCCGGGGCTTTAGTATTAGGTAAAAAACGCTAATTTCGTGCTTAGATAAACCACGAAGCTGGGCTGCGGTAAAGGGCTACACCGACTATATACATAAAGATCAGCACCGCAATGACGGCTGCAATGGCGCGGGTTTGTGGTGTGCGACCACGCTTAATGGCGTAGGTGCCCACAATAATATACGCCACTAACAATACGATTTTGGTGTATAGCCACGGGGCTGCGGCGGCGGCTCCCAACATGCCAGCCATCCCCAAACCACAGGCTAACAGCACGGTATCAATCACATGAGGGGCGATGCGTACAAATTTCTTTTGTAGCAGCGCAGAGCCTGATACCGACCACCAGGCACGAATAATGAAAAAACAGATGCTGAGTACGGCAGCCGTGACGTGAGTGTGTTTAAGGGCTAAATACATAAAAGTCCTGTTTTAAAGGCGACAAAGTGGCCTCAGTATAGGTCACGATTTTGCACGGCGACCACCAAACCCTACAGTCTTTCACGTCATTGATCTATCGCGTTATTTTATATTACAA
>SRSN01000272.1 GCA_004791645.1 Alcaligenaceae bacterium 429 | reverse complement strand
ATTCTCATAACCATGTTTTTTAATAATAACTTACACCACATCCTACAGACATAAAAAATGGGAATAATGCCACGCCTTAACGTTTGCATTACTCCCATCTACTCACACCCACACAGCAGGTGTGATTACTCTGTTGCGACTTATCTCACACCGATAAATGGCAAGGCTGAGCCTGGCACTTGTGTCGTTGGCAAGGCACCATCCCATTTTTCTGCAGCAATCAAATCCACCAAACCACGGTTGGCGGCCAATGCACGACCACGGGCCTCAATCGCTTCCGCTTCCGCATCACCGCGCATACGGATGGAATCTGCTTCTGCCTTGGCATGCTCACGTTGTGCATCAGCTTCTGCTCTGGCTTGCACTACACGAATATTGGCTTGAATTTCTGCTGTTTGCTCTTGCTGGCGTGTGGTTTCAATTTGCACCTGCGCCAACATACGCTGTTCAATAGACTGTTCGTAAGCTTTAGAGAAACCCACCTCTTCCACCTGCACACCCACCACTTGCACAGGCGCATCACGCATCACCGCAGACACCGCTTGCACCGTTTCTACGCCCAGCTTTTCACGTTCCTGAATAGCACGTGCCGCTGTAAATTTACCGAATACGTTTTTAGCCGCATCCGGAGTACGACGCTCAATCACACGAGCCTGTAAATTTTCCAGTGTGCCGTATTCACTGTACAAATCAGCCACACGATCAACAGGTACACGATAGGTAACGGAAACCTTCATATTGGCGGGCTGCTGGTCAAATGAGTAGGCTTCCAGTGGCATGGTTACGTTGTGATCACGTACAGAAATAAAGCGCACAGAATCCAATATTGGGGTCTTAAACCCTAAACCTGGTTCAGCCACATTCACAATTTTCCCGTTACGTAGCACCACACCACGCTCACCCTGGTCCACCTGAAAGAAGGCATCAAAGGCTACCAACATCACAACGACAAACAACACTGCCACCACACCAAGAAAGCCCAACACTTTCCCAGATTTCGCCTGGATACTCATTATTAATCCCTACTTACTTATGTTTTTTATTAAAAACGGCCCATAAACCCTTGGCCAACAAATAGGCTACTACCGCAGCCCCTATAACGATGAAGACTGTTTTCATACTCCACCTATCACGCAAAAAAAACGTTCCGCTGCGATCATACGAAGCTCACACCTATATGACAAGCCGCTTTTGCAGAAAATAACGCTTACTGTTCAGCTTACAAATTAAAACAAAAAGGCATGCAAACTCTGCATGCCTTTTGTCTTCTTAGCCTTGTCGCACTTAGAAACGTACGCCTAAGCCTAACCAGTAACGGCGACCATCTTCTACGTATTCGTAGTCATCGTAGGTCACTTGTTTATCAAACACGTTATAAATACCAGCATACAAGTCTACGTTTTTGTTTAACTTGTAGCTCGCACCCAGATCCACAAAGGTGTAGGACGGTGCTCTGAAATCAGACGAAGAAGCAGTCAACACCGGCTGGCTTTCTTTACCACGGTAGTTCAAGCGCGCCCATGTATTGATTTGCTCTGTCGGTGTCCAGTCCACACTCACGCTCGCCATATGCTTAGGCAATTGGTTCAGAGGCTGACCTTCATTAGGACCACTCTTCTGTTTGGAGTGGGTGAAGGTGTAGGTACCTTTCAGCGTCCAGTCCTCAGCCATATCCCAGCTGAAGTTGGTTTCAATACCACGAGTAATCGCTTTATCTACGTTCTCGTAAGTGGTGGGGTCTGAACCAAACTGGTTAGGGCCATCCGTACACTTGGTAGCTGGACACGCCACACGAGTGATCTTGTCTTTGAAATCATTATTAAACAGAGTCGCACCAGCGGAGAAACCTTCCAAGGTGTCATACATCACCGACAACTCTTGAGATACCGATTTCTCAGCTTTCAAGTCCGGGTTACCGTACATGTTGCCACCACGGCTAACCTGTCCCCAACCCGCTACGGTTTGACGCAAGTCTGGCGCACGGAAACCAGTAGATACACCACCTTTCACTGTCCAGAAATCATTCACAGACCACACGCCATAAATACGTGGGCTAAAGTGCTCACCAAAGTTTTCATCGTGATCAAAGCGCAAGCCACCAGTCAGCGCAAAGCTGTTGGTTAAGCTCCATTCGTCTTCTACGAACAATGCCCACTGTGTACGATCAATTTTCTGGATGCCGGTCTTCAACTGATTACCGGTTTTATCCGTCAACTTTTGATACTGATACATACCACCTACTGTCAGCAGGTGATCACCTAGCGGAACTACCCACGACGTACGAGCATCGGTGTTTTTGATGCGCATAGAGCGAGACTTATTGTTGAAGTCCTCTTGCTGCACATAGCTATCCGATGTAGCAAAACCCCAGTCACCATTATGTGTCAGCGAGGCCTTCTCACCACGGTAATCAGTTTCAGAACTGCTAGGACAACCGTTACGACCGCAAGGTGTTGTCGGGTCTACCGTTTTGCCCAGCGTGTTGTTGTACTGCTGGCGTTTAGAGCTGCCTTCCAATACAAAGCTATGATTGGCTGATGGTGTAAAGCTTAGCTTCGCACCCACTTCGTAGGCATTACGTTTACGGTAACCGTTGTAGATATTATCTTCATCGCGGTGCGTGTACTGACCGTACATTTGCAAGCCCAACAAACCCTCTTGAATAGGGCCGCCTACCGTAAAGTTACCTTGGTTAATATCACCTGAACGGCTGTGCGATTGCAAAGTAGTGTCTAAACGGATAGAACCGCCCCACTGCTCTGGTACTTTACGAGTGATGATGTTGATCACACCACCCATGGCGTCAGAGCCATACAACGACGACATAGGGCCACGCACCACTTCAATACGTTCAATCTCTGACAATGGAGGAGTCCAACCGCCCTCTACACCTGAAGAATCCGAGTTAGTACGTGTTTCAGTAGAACTTTGACGTTTACCGTCAATCAAGATTAGCGTGTATTTAGAGCTCATACCGCGAATGCTGATATCGCGTCTGTCACCACCACCCGTCACGATCACGCCAGGCACATCCTGCAACGCATCGTAAGCATCGCGATAAAACTTGTTTTCCAAGTCTTCACGGGTGATCACAGAAATGGAAGCTGGTGCTTCCTTGATGTCCTGCTCAAAGCCAGTAGCCGTCACCACGACGGAATTCAGCTGAACTGCACGATTTTCTTGAGCCACAGCTCCGCTGGCAACAAATACACCAGCCACGAGTAGCGGCAAACGCTTGACGGTAAATATAGATTTCATTGACCACTTCCAATTTTTTTCTGGGTTTAGCCTTTGCTGTTGGCCTTCTGCTCTTTTGGCAGCGTTCCTCTTACAGCGGAACTAATGATACCTATTCTCATTACCAATTCAAATCAAGAACTTAGTATTAGTAACAATAATG
>SRSN01000271.1 GCA_004791645.1 Alcaligenaceae bacterium 429 | reverse complement strand
CTATTGAAATTTATTCAATAATAAATCGTGCTAATTGTGTATAAAAAAGCCCCCAGTGTTAGATAAAACATCCAACACTAGGGGGCTTCGTTCCTGCTAGCGTTACCCTCGTGCTTGAATACCTAGCTAGGGCAACTACAACACATTACATAGGTGCTTCCGGTCTATTCAACTGGAACAAATCAGTACTACGGGCATACCAGCCACCACCATGCATACGACTAATCAAGCCTAGTTCTGGCGTTTTCACAAAACCGCGTCCAGCATCCAGAATATAGCGTTCATCTATATGCGCAGCCAGCACTTGGCCAATGACCACCAACTGTTCCGGGCCTGTGACTACTGTAGACAAGCTACGGCACTCAAAAGACACCGGGCTAGATTCAATCAATGGTGGACGTACATGGGTGGCAGGCTTAATCTGCACCCCTGCTTTTTCCAGCTCATCGACCTCTGCTGGGTAATCGGCACACGTCACATTCATCGCTTGCACCAAGTCTTCTGGGACTAAGTTAACGACGAACTCACCATTTTGCAGAATGTTCGCACCCGTATCTTTAATGCCGCCACGAGCCTGACGCATCAGACCTATCGCTACGGTAGGCGGTTGATGCCCCATCACATTAAAAAAACTAAAAGGCGCGGCATTCAGCACACCGCTTTCTGAAATCGTAGTCACCCAGGCAATAGGCCTAGGTGTCACGGTTGCCGCCATGAGGTTATAACAAGTCTGTGCAGGCAAACTACCAAAATCAAAATACATACCTTAACTACTCCCGCACACATCCTGCAGGCTGTATTTCCTGCACGGGCTCTTTGCTCTGTGTGTCAACAAACAAGCGGAATACATCCGGACGAGCATAATGCCCAGCCACATCAAAGTCATACTTGCCACGGATGACCTGCTCTGGGCGAATATCCGCATACAGTATGGTTTCTTGAGTGAAATCTGGCCCTGCCAATACTTCACCTAACGGATCAATAATGGCACTACCGCCGCGCATCAAGACAGTGTTCTCGTCGTTGCCTAAGGCACACTCAAAGTCTTGAGGGTACGCACTGCGCAGCAAGTATTGGCAAGAGGTCAGCACATAGCAGCGTCCCTCTAGCGCAATATGACGCATGGTAGACAACCAACTATCACGGTCATCTGCCGTAGGTGCGCAATACAAACTGACACCTTGGCTGTACATATACATGCGTAGCATAGGCATATAGTTTTCCCAGCAGATCACAGCCCCCAACTTACCGTAGGGAGTGTCAATCGCAGACATGGTAGAACCATCACCAAACCCCCAGATCAAACGCTCGCCAGCGGTAGGCATCAACTTTCTGTGCTTACCTACCAAACCATGCGTACCGTTAAAGTACAGCACCGTGCAGTGCAATGTGCCACCACTAGCCTCTATACACCCCAACACAACTACGCTATCGGTTTCAATGGCCGCTTGTTCAATCAAAGCGACTTCTTCACCCTCTAGGCTAATCGCCTGAGCATGGTATTCCGCAAAGGCATCACGCCCTTCTGGTTTGCGTATTCCGATGGGAGCACCAAAGGAATTACCTTTAGGATAACCACCCAAAAACGCCTCCGGAAATACCAGCACTTTGGCACCATTACCTGCTGCTTGATGGATCAACTCTACCGCTTTAGCCGCTGTTGCCATGCTATCGGTGGGAATAGATGCCGCTTGAATAACGGCTGCTTTATATGACTGTTGCATGATGCTTTTTTCCTTTTCCTAATTAATGCAGTGGGTCCTGGTCTATAGCTTGTGGCTTTGTATTCGGCAAGAATATGCAGCCGATCACACCAACAATACTGACCATCACCACGGGGTACATCAGACCACCAAAGATATTTCCACTCGCTTGTGCCAAATAAGTGGCTGTGAACGGTACCATCCCACCAAATACACCAGCCCCAATGTGATACGGGAAGGACAACGCTGTATAGCGAATACGTGGAGGGAACAGTTCTACCAAGTACGCGGCTACTGGACCGTAGATCATCGCCACCATGGCGGTCATCAAGACCAAAATGAAGATGATTTTGCCTTTTTGTACCTGAGCGGGATCCGCTTTCTCTGGGTAGCCGGCTTCTTTCAGGGCACTGGCATACGCTGTAGCGTCGAAGTCTGTCAGCACCGTTTCGCCTACGCTTAAGGCAATCTCATGGCCAGCAATCGCCGGTGCGTACTCAAAGTTCACTCCTTTGCCTACCAAGAGTTTTTTCGCTTTCACACATGTTTTAGCGTGGTCTGGATGTGAGCCTACTAATGACGCAGCCAAGCGGAACTCACACTTATCATCGCTAGTATCCACATGCAGGCGTACTGGCTTTTCTTGCATCACTTGTGTCAGGGCTGGGTTAGACGCTTGCAACAACGCTTCGAACATAGGGTGATAGCAAATAGCGGCTAAGAACAAACCCGCCATCATTAACCACTTACGACCAATGCGATCCGACAAACGACCAAACAAGACAAAGGTTGGCGCCCCAATAATGAAGCCAATCAACACCAACTCATACACCGTTTTAGGCTCTACCTGCGCGGCTTGCTGCAGGAAAATCATCACGTAGAACTGGCCTGTGAAATACGTGGAACCCATACCAGCGGTAACACCAAACAAGGCCAACAATACCAAACGCAAGCTGCTCCACTGACCAAAGGTTTCTTTGATAGGGTTACGAGACAAGCGTTTTTCCTGCTTCATGCGTGTAAATACAGGGGACTCATGCAACTTGGCACGGATGTAAATAGAGATCACCAACATCACGATAGACAGGATGAACGGCAAACGCCACCCCCACTGTTTGAAGTCCTCTGCGCTCATGGTTGCTTGAGTACCCAGAATCACCAACAAGGACAAAATCAAACCGGCTGAAGACGTAATCTGGATCCAACCTGTTAACAAGCCACGACGCTTAGGCTGACAATGTTCGGCGACGTAAATTACCGCACCACCGTACTCTCCACCTACGGCCAAACCTTGTAATACACGCAAGGTCAGCAACAAAATCCATGACAAGTGACCTGCACTTTCATAAGTAGGCAAGCAACCAATCAACACGGTTGCACCACCCATGATGATGACCGTAATCAAAAAGGTGTATTTGCGTCCCCACTTATCGCCCAAGTAGCCAAATAGCACGGCACCAATGGGGCGAATCACAAAACCAACCGCCAACGCACCCAATGCGGCTAGCAACGCTACCGTTGGGTTGTCTTGCGGGAACAGCACTTGGCTCATAAAGACCGCCAACGTGCCATAAATAAAAAAGTCATACCACTCAAATAAGGTCCCCAATGTCGAGGCAATGACTACCTGCCTCTCCTCCTTTTTGCTCATCATTTGTGCATTTGTGGTCTGCACACCTGTACTTACTGCATCCATAGTGTTCCCCGCGGTTATTAATGTTCATTTTTTAACTATTATCAAATC
>SRSN01000270.1 GCA_004791645.1 Alcaligenaceae bacterium 429 | reverse complement strand
ACTCAATACCAGTAAGGGTTTATACCTAAAATAATTTTTATAAGCGCCACCGAAAAAAGTTTTCCCTATAATCAATATAAAGTGTATACGCTCTAATTTACAGAAATGAGCAACGTTTTCACCCCAGGAACATACATGCTTGAGCACTCCCCCAAGCTTCTGCAGAAAAATCTCTTTGAAAACAACGATAGTTTGTTGATTCTGCGTGCCCCCAGCCTGCCACCACAACCGGTAGCAGGCCAACCCGGAGTGGTCTCAACCTATCTGCAAGCACATGACGATATTTTTGTTGCCATTACTGCAGCACAGATTTATGCCTTCAATGGTCACGTAGACCTAGGTACGGGCATACAAACAGCTTTGGGGCAGATCGTTGCCGATGAGCTAGACATACAACCTGAGCAACTGCGTATGGTGCTGGGCCACACCGAGGCCTCCCCCAATCAAGGCCCCACCATTGCCAGCGCCTCTATACAGATCTCGGCCATCCCTCTGCGCAAAGCGGCCGCTCAAGCCAAACAGTTACTGCTGCAGCATCAAGCCGAAAAGTGGCAAACCGAAGCTCATCTGCTACACGTTAAAAATGGTCTGATAAACGGGCCGAACGGCTTACAGATTTCGTATCACGATGCCGTCAAAGGTACACAGTTACGCGCCTATCTGGATCTAGACACCCAGACCAAACCACGTGAGCTGCTTACTATAGTAGGGACCTCTACACCACGTGTGGATATCCCTAAAAAAGCAGTTGGGCAATTTACCTACGTACACGATGTTGAAGTACCTGGCATGTGGCATGCTCGAGTCGTGCGCCCTCCTTATGCTGGTCGTGATAGCGGCGATTTTATTGGCCGTAGTTTGGAGTCTATTGATGCCTCTTCTATTCAGCACATCAGCCCTGATGTACTGATCGTACAAGAAGGAGATTTTGTTGCTGTCGTTGCTCAACGAGAAGAACACGCCATTCAGGCAGCCCGCGAATTAAAGGTGCAGTGGCGCACCATCACCGCCTTACCCTCCCTACATGATTTGGGGGCCGCGATTAAAGCCCACCCCCACACCCCGCGCCTATTAAAAGACAACACCGACGAACACACCGCGCCCCACCCCGCTGGCAGTATCACCCTACAAAATGAGTATGTATGGCCGTTCCAACTGCATGCCTCTATTGGCCCCTCTTGCGCGGTTGCACATTACACCCCGCAACGTTCACGCCTGTGGTCAGGCACACAAAACCCGCACATGCTGCGTACTCAGTTGTCTGAACTGTTTGAGCTAGAAGAAGGCAACATTGAAATTATTCGCCATGAAGCCTCGGGCTGCTACGGGCGCAACTGCGCAGATGACGTATGCGCTGATGCACTACTGCTATCTAAGCTCACGCACAGACCTATACGCGTACAACTGAGTCGCGAGCAAGAACACGCTTGGGAACCCAAAGGCGCAGCACAGTTGATGCTAAATACCGCATCCGTCAGCCCTGAGGGTGAACTACTGCACTATGACTTTGCCACGCACTACCCTTCTAACGACTCCCCCTTGTTAGCCGCACTGCTGATTGGCAAACTCGCCCCCAATCCACGCACCCTGCAAATGGGTGACCGAACAGCGGTGCCGCCCTACCAATACCCAAGCCAACGCATTGTCTGCAATGACACGCCACCTATAGTTAGAGCCTCTTGGCTGCGCGGCGTTTCAGCCTTGCCGAATAGCTTTGCACACGAATGCATGATCGACGAGTTAGCTACTGCTGTTGCCCACGATCAAGTCGCCTTCAGAATCAAGCATTTGCATAACGATAGTCGTGCCCAAGAACTACTGACCGCCATTGCCGAAAAAGCCCAGTGGGTACCGCATCAACAAGGCTCACGCGGAAAGGCTGATAGCGATGGCTGGATGCATGGTCGTGGCGTGGGTTATGCCCGCTATATACATAGCCGCTTTCCTGGTTTTGGCGCCGCGTGGGCAGCATGGATTCTGGACCTTAAAGTACACGCGCAAAGCGGAAAGATTGTCATTAAACACATAGTAGTGGGGCAAGACACCGGACAGATGGTTAACCCCGCTGGCGTACGTCACCAACTGCATGGCAATGTCATTCAATCGCTCAGCCGCAGCCTGTATGAGTCTGTGCAATTTAACGCGCAAGGCTCAACCACACTTGAGTGGGGGGCGTATCCCATTCTGAAATTCACAGACCTTCCACCTATAGACATCATTTTGATGGATAGGCAAAACGAAGATCCATTAGGGGCTGGCGAATCTGGCTCATTACCCTGTGCACCCGCTATTGCGAACGCACTTTTTGATGCTACCAACATTCGCTTTTACGAAGCACCTTTCACGCCGCAGCGTGTTAGCCAGCGCCTACAGTCATCACTCACAAATTCTAGAGGAGCAAACACACAATGAGCACCTATCTCTATGGCGGCAACGTGCATGCCAATGGCATTAGACAACACTATTTACGCTATGGCATTCCTACGGATGCCGCACAACAAAAACGCGAAGCCATCATCATTATTCCCGGCATCACCAGCCCTGCCGTGACATGGGGGTTTGTGGCGGAACGCTTTGGTAAGTACTTTGACACCTACGTATTGGATGTACGTGGTCGTGGCCTAAGCTCTGCTGAGGATGGGCTGGATTACAGCCTTACCGCACAGGCCGAAGACGTAATTGCCTTTGCTAAAGCGCTGGGCTTGGATCGCTACAGCCTAGTAGGACACTCTATGGGTGGACGCATTGGCGCCCGCGCTGCAGCCTTATACCCTACCGCCGTGACTCGCTTAGTCATGGTTGACCCACCTGTATCAGGCCCAGATCGCCGCCCTTACCCTGCCAAACTACCGTGGTACGTAGACTCGATGGCTATGGCTCGCAAAGGCTGCAACGCCGATGATATGCGCGCGTTCTGCCCTACGTGGACAGAAGAGCAACTACAGTTGCGTGCGCAGTGGCTACACACCTGCAATGAAAGTGCCATCATTCAAAGTTTCAATGATTTCCAGAACGATGACGTGCACCAAAACTTTGCTGCCCTGACGCTACCCACCATGCTGATGATCGCCGAGCGCGGTGATGTAGTGCGCCTCGAGGATGCCGAAGAAATCCAAGGCCTGATCAAGAACCTCACCATTAGCCATGTTGCCAATGCTGGCCACATGATTCCTTGGGATAACGAAGAAGGCTTCTACCAAGCTTTTGGCGATTTCCTAGGCGCAACCCTTAATCCATAAAGAGACTCAACATGGCTGTAAGTGACTATCAACTTATCAATGCTTGGCTAGAAGTCCTGACATTATCCAAGCTGGAAAAAAACCAAGTCGTTACTATTTTGACCAGTAACTCCACCAACGAACAAACCATGCGCTGTGCCACCATTGCCGCACAAATGAAAGGCGCTATTGTTAATCGCTTGGACTTGCCACCCGTCAATGCTGAAAAAGCCTTGAGCAGAGACTCG
>SRSN01000269.1 GCA_004791645.1 Alcaligenaceae bacterium 429 | reverse complement strand
GGCATGCAAGGTCTAGAGCCAAACCATGGTTGTGGCTCAATGCCTTCGCGCAGTGCAGGCATAATCTCACGTGCCAGTTTTTCGTCTTCAGTGATTTGGTCTGTGCGCACGGGGTCAGTCATGAGTGCAAACTCAGCGCCTGTAGTCAGACGTACACCGGCTTGCATAGGACCCAGCACAAAGCCTTTGTCATTGTCGATAACGCTGTGATTCAACACTGCACCTTCCGCCAGTTTGTAGTGACGGTGATGGCCGCGCAACGGGAACAATGGGAAGTTATAGCCCAAAGGTTGCAACAGTTGAGCAGACCACGGGCCAGCAGCCACAACTAAGTTTGCAGCGCGCAGCGTACCGTCAGAGGTAGACACTACCCATTCATCGCCTTCACGGCGAATGGCTTGGATTTCGCTTTGTTGCAGCGTGCCGCCATTGTCCGTAAAGTTTTTAGCGTAGGCTTTGACCAGTGCGCTGGGGTTAATTACTTGCCATGAGTTCAGCCAATGAATAGCACCGGCATACACCGAGGCGTTCAGGCTAGGCTCTTCAGCTTGCAGTGCTTCACGATCTAAAGATTTAAATTCAACACCGTGGTGTTTGGCTTTTTCAGCAGCATGCAAACCTTCTTGCCAGCTTTTGTGGCTACGGTGAGTTTGAATCCAACCTACTTTACGTACTAAGTTTTCTGCACCCGCAGCAGTGAACATGCGTTCGTGCTCAGTGGTGCAATGCTCAATCAATGTTGCCCACTCTTTAACGATTTTCTCAAAGCGCTCTGGGGCAGAGTTCTTCCAATATTGCATTAGCGGGCTGGCGTAGTGCAGCATTGCGCCGGGTCTATAACGTATGTCGGTGCTTTGGTTAGGCAGGATACGCAGAATTTCGGAAAGCTCGCGAGGAAAGCTATGGGGATAAATAGCTTCACGCTGAATTAGCCCAGCATTGCCATAAGAGGTTTCTTCGCCAGGTGCTTTACGGTCTACCAGAGTTACGGCATGGCCACGTTGGTTCAAGTGCCACGCGATGGATGTACCCACCATGCCAGCACCGATTACGATGGTTTCTTTTTTCATGAAGTAATTAGTCCATTAGCCACTAAAAAAGAGAGCAGCCGAAAGGAAAGTCATCATCGTTTCCAAACGCTGCAATATTGAGCTTATGTGTCATTTTACACGCATTGAATCTGGCTGTAGCGATAGAGTAAGGAGTTTTTATCCCACTTAATGATGCCCCTAGGTCATTGCGTAGTTGCTTATGGACAGCTAGGTGGAACAGGTCTTACAGTGATGCTTGCACTTTCTCATCCTGTTTTAAGATTGATTTTTCAAGGATAGTTTCATGCCACTTTCCGTAGACCAGTTCTGGGCATTTCTGCTAACGGCTTTAGCGGTGACGGCATCTCCTGGCCCTGATAATTTGATGGTACTGGGCGTGGGTATGTCTAAAGGGCGACGCTACGGGATGATGTTCGGTTTAGGCTGTGCGCTGGGGTGTATTAGCCATACTGTGTTAGCGGTACTAGGAGTGAGTGCGTTAATCATGGCCTCACCTACAGCATTTACGATCTTAAAAATTGCTGGGGGTTTGTACTTGCTGTGGTTAGGTATACAAGCGTTGCGTAGCAGTGGGCAGGTGCGTGCTGTAGCGGCTGATGTGCAACCATCGATGCAGGGGTTATTTATTAAAGGCTTGGTGGCAAATGCGATCAACCCTAAAGTGATTATGTTTTTTCTGGCGTTCTTGCCGCAGTTTGTGCAGCCACAACAAGCTAACGTCAGCCTACAAATGGCTGTGCTAGGGATTATCTTTACGATGCAATCCGTTGTGCTATTTGTCGCGCTAGGTTTTTTTGCTGGTAGCGTGGGGCAATGGTTAAATCGACGCCCACGTGCAGGAGTATGGTTGGATAGGCTGGCTGGTGGTGTGTTTGTAGCGTTAGGATTGCGCTTGTTGATTGCGAAACCCTAGCCAGCCTATTTAGGGTGAGTTTATTTATCCCGTATATCTATAGCAGGGTCAGGCGAGCGAGATGGCGTGGTCAGCCTGTTTTGTAAACCATAGTTATCCGGGTCATCTACACAATCAAACAAACTATAGCTAGACGATAAGCGACTATTTTCTATTCCCATCCAATTGGCTAATCCATTCACGAAATTCAAGCCTGATTTAAAGGCGCTACATTCGCGTCTTTCTAGATCATTGGATGAGGTCACAAATAATGGAATGTCATAGTCTTCTCTATTACCTATGCTGCTGACCAATAGAATCCCGCTGTCTTTTTTGCGTTCCTCATGAGATAAGCCGTGGTCAGAGAAGTAGAGCATGGAGTACGTAGCATGGTGAATGGAGTACTCGGTTTCCATTAGGTTGTTGATGGATTGCAAAATGTCATCGGTTTTGTGCATGGATGAGATATAGCAATTGATGTGCTCATACCTACTACTTTCTGTGGTGGTAAGCTTCCTGTAATCGCTAATGCGCTCGCATGCTTTAGGGTGTGAGCCATAAAGGTGCACCACAATCAGTTTTTTCTCGTTTGGGTTTTGCGTGACAGCCTTGGCTACCTCAGCGAGTAAGTCAAAGTCACTGGTGGGTTTTTGCACCATGCCAGAGTACTTAGTGAAGAAGGTAGAATCGCTGCGTTTAGCAATGGCTGAAATAGGTGTATCGAACTCACCAATGTAGGGCTGGTTAGAAATCCAATAGGTTTTTATGCCAGCCGACTTAGCCAGATCAATAATATTAAGCCCGTAGTTAGGCTCCCAGTGATCAGTGTCTGGGTGGGTGAGCATAAGGCGTAGCGAGCTGACGGTATTTGGGCCGCCAGCAGTTAAACCATTAACAAGCGTGCCATTAGCATTGCTCATGAATGGGGTGTTGCTAATGGGGTAGCCGTAGGCGTGAAGGTAGTCGCGTCTGGCGCTTTCGCCTATGACCAGAATGTAGTTATCAAACGCGGAGTCTTTTAGTACAGACTCTGGCCATGCATTTTCTAGACTGAAGTTACTTAACTCTGATAACTCACTTTTTACTTTTGCTGACGACTCCACTATAGAACTAATGAATTGCAACGGAGTTTGCCTCAGCATGGCAAAGATAATAATAATGCACAGCAGTGTTTTGTTCTTATAGAAATCTATGCAAAATTTAGTAGTTAAAAATCTAAAGAGTAAGATTCCTCCAATAATAAGTGGAGGATACAGAAAGTTCTTCAGAGGAATCTGACTAAAAAACTCGGATGTTTCTATCAGATCGGTAGAAAATATGGATGCAGCGTATTGATATGAAACGGGGCCAAAAATTAAGCCTATTGGCGCATAAAGAGCATGTATCAGTGCTGCAGGGAATACCAGAAACCAGAAAGATTTCTTGGATGAGTTTAAGATAACAATCAAGGACATCAATAGAAAGACGCTTCTTCCCTTGGTGTCTAGCCCAGCACCTGAAAGCATCAGTTTAGAGGTGAAGAACAATAAAACTAATGCAATAACTGAAAAGAATAGTTTTGTAT
>SRSN01000026.1 GCA_004791645.1 Alcaligenaceae bacterium 429 | reverse complement strand
GTTTTTTGGGTGGCATCATCACCGATAAGTTAGGTAGAAAGGTGCTGTACCTACTTGATCTAATCGCCATTATTGGCTTTTCTGTGGCGCAGTTTTGGGTGGACTCTGCGTGGATGCTGTTTGTGTGGCGTTTGTTGCTCGGTATAGCAGTAGGGGCTGATTATCCTATTGCTACAGCATTCCTAACGGAGTTCTTACCGCGTAAATACCGAGGCACCATGATTTCCGTCATGATTGTGATTTGGTTTATGGGGGCTGCTGCGGCGTACATAGTCGGTGAAATTGCGATGCGATACGGTGGGGCTGATGCATGGCGGTGGGTACTAGCGAGTGCTGTAGTGCCAGGCATTATTTTCTTGTTGGCCAGATACGGAACCCCTGAGTCGCCGCGTTGGTTATTGAGTAAGGGTCGTACTCAAGAGGCAGACGCTATTATCAAGAAGGTCTATGGGCTGCAGTATGGGGCGGATGACCTTAAAGAGCAGGCTTGTCCAAGTGGTAAGAAAATGGGCATTTCTAGCTTGTTTCACTCGGGCTATGGCAAAAGAATGCTGTTCGTATGCATTTTTTGGACATGTGCCATTATCCCTGTCTTTGCGATCTATGCTTTTGCGCCTCAAGTGCTATTGGCCTTAAAAATTAGCGAAGAAATGTCCACGATTGGAGCGGCATTGATTACGGTGTTTTTTACAGTAGGGTGTGTACTGGCTACCTTGCTCATCAACGTGATGGGTAGGAAAAAAATGTTGTTTCATAGCTTTTTGTGGTCAGGCGTGATGTTGTTTTTATTGGGGATGTACCCTGAGGCTTCACCCAACGTGATTCTGTTGCTGTTCTCTGGCTATGCAATTTTTGTAGGTGGTACGCAGGTGATGCAGTATTTGTATCCCAATGAGCTATTTCCTACAGAAATTAGGGCGACGGCAGTGGGGTTGGGAACGTCAGTGTCTCGCATTGGAGCTGCAGTAGGAACCTATCTAGTGCCAATGTCGTTAGCAAACTGGGGTATTGAGGCAACTATGTTTATCGCTGCAGGCTTGTCGTTAATTGGTATGTGGTCGGCTTGGGCTTTAGCACCAGACGTAGACTCTTTGTCGCTCTCAGATGCCGCAAGTTTAAGTTTTTCTCAGTGATGATTGAGAGCGTGAGTGTTTTAAAGGAAAGAAATGAGCAACCAATTAGTAGTCATTCGAGCAGTAGAAGCAACGAAAATGGGCGAGCCAGCGCCTGCAAAATTCCCTATAGGTGATGTGATCGCTATGCAAAGTACGGCGCAGGCACATGACTCTACTGAAAATCAGGCGATGATAGGCGTATGGGAAAGCTCTCCTGGGCGATTTGAGCGATTCTTGCCGAATCGTGAGTTCAGCTACATTGTGCAAGGCTGGTGTGTGTTTGAACCTGAGGGCTTAGAGCCGGTGGAGTTACACGCAGGTGATGCCGTATTGTTTCCCGCTGATTGCAAAGGTGTGTGGGATATCAAAGAAAACTTCAAAAAAACCTATTGCTTGTTCTAATGGGTAAAACATAAAAGAGCGCCTAGGCGCTCTTTTATGTAATGGATTTACTTGTCTATTTCGTGCCTACGCTTTCTATAGGAATAGGGTGTTTCACCGTACAGTTTTTTAAACCATGAAATGAAGTGAGAGGCATCCGAAAATCCGCACTCCATCGCAATGTTGGTAACGTAGTCGCTGGTGTTGGTGAGTAAAAAACGAGCATGCTCCAAGCGCAAACGCCGCCAGTAGCTGGCAGGGGACTCGTTCGTATTCACTGCAAATGCACGATGCAGTTGCCGCGTATTGGTATCAGCGTGTTTGGCTACATCCGTCATGGTGATCTGACTGCTTAAGTTATCACGCATGTAGGTGATAGCTTTTTTAACGATCTCGTTTTCGTAAATATTCGGATTTTTAAACAAGATAGAGTCAGTTGGCCCACTCACAGCGGGTTTGTTAGGCAGCAGTAAATAATCCAGACTTTTTTGCGCGCGCACATTGCTGCAGTTTTTACGTATGAGTGCCGTAGCCAGTCCTATGGCTGTACCACCAGGGCAAGTGTAAATGCCGCCGTCTTCAATGAAGTTGTCATCAATGAGTGCTTTGGCGTGGGGAAATTTTTGTTTGAACTCGTCAATGATGGCGTAGTGTATGGCGCATTTACGTTGATCAAGAATACCAGCTTTACCCAACACGAAAGAGGCTGAGCATAACGCGATAATTGAAATTTTTGCATCGTTGATCTGCTGTAAGGTCTGTAAAAGCTCTTCTGAGGGTGAGCGCGTTTCAGACAGCAAGCCACCGGCTAACACCACATAGTCATAATTATTAAAAGGGTCGAAGGTAGTGGTAGGGTGTATGAGCAACCCACAACTGGCGGTAACAGGCTGGTTGTCAAAGGTCATCCAGTCCCATTGGCAGTAAATCTGTTGGCTGCGATATTCTTTGTCAGCGGCAAAGCGTAATGACTCCACCAGCCCCGCTACGGGAGCTAAGGTGAATTTATTCATCAAAATAAAACAAACGCGCATATCAGGCTGGATGTTTTCCAGATCCTCAATGGCGATGAAATCCCCTAGGGAGGAAGCAAGGTCTTCCATTGTTCATACTGTCTCGGTTATTTGTTTAACCACCTAAGCATAGATGGCAGTATTTTTATAATTTCTGGCATGGGCGAGTGTACAACCGCGTGTGCAGCAGATGCTGCTCAGTATACTGCGAGCTTTTCTCCAGTGTGTTTGTGCAGGAGTAGGCCTTGCAAATGGTAACGTCATTGCATGCACTCTGGCCTGTGCTCAGGCATAAAAAAACGGCACTTTATAGCAAGTGCCGTTTTGTTGACGAAGATGCCAGGTAGGGCTTAGAACTTCGCGCGTAGGTTCAGCATAAAGCTGCGTGGTTCACCGTAGATCAAGCCATCGTAAAACCCGAATTGTCGGTAGTAGGTTTTATCAAAGAGGTTATTGATGTGTGCGCTCAGGCTGAAATTTTTGTTCAGATCGTAGCGGGCCATGACGTTGGTAAGCATGTAGCCAGACTGGCGTATGGGGCTGTTGTCAAACTTGCCATTACCTAACGGACGACCGGGCATAGGAGTGCTAGTCGTAGCGCTGTTGTAGCTGATGCTAGTACCTAAGGTCAGTTTGTCGGACAGTATGTCAGGTCGGTAGGTAGTGCTTAGGCGAACACTGTGTCGTGGGTCTTCGCGTGGGCTACCGTTAGCGTTAGGGTCTACAACGTTCATGTAGGTATAGCCGGCATAAACGTTCCAACGACTACTTAATGCGCCAGCCACTTGCAAATCTATACCCGTAGATTTTACGCCGGTAGCATTGGCTACATAGGCTTGGTCACCGGTATCCAATACCGTGTTGTCGTCATCTGCTTTTGCGACGTTTTTCTGTTGGGCGTGGAAAATGGCGACTGTTGTAGACAGCTTGTCATCTAGCCAACTGCTTTTGATACCAGCTTCATAGCTAGCGCCACGTATAGGCTTAATAATGTTGCCTGACACATCGCGTTGGTTTTGCGGTTTGAAAACGTCGGTGTAGCTGGTGTACAGAGTGTGATTAGGGGTGAGGTCAAAGGTTAAGCCTAGGTATGGCGTCCAGACTTTTTTGTCTAACTCAGCACGGCGAGCACTACGTAGGTTGTCTTTGTCGTAATCGTGGGCATAGGTTTTGTAGTAGCTGTAGCGTGAGCCTAGGATCACTTTGAGTTGATCAGTAAGTTCTAGCCTAGTAGCAAGGTACGCGCCATAGTTGCTAGTGGTGGTGACGCCGCGTGCGTTGGTTCTGAAGGTTTGTGGTGCACCATATTCGTTCCCGCTCCAGGTTTGCCAATTGGCGGGCAGGTCTAGACGGTATTGGCAGCCACGAGCAGGCACGATGCCATCAATATTGCAGTTGCCCAAGGCACCGCTAAATTGGTATGAGGTTTCCTCGGTGCGTTGGCCGTTAAACCCTACAATCAGTTCGTGTTCTCGGCCCAATAACTGAAAGGGGCCGTTCACGTTTACCGAAAACGCATGTTGTCGGGTTTCACTCTCAGAATGCAGGCTATTGAGGTAGGCAAGGCCAGTATCTTTATCAAAAAAGCCCCATGTGGAGCCAGCGCTGTTCGCTTTCAGAACCCCAAAGTTGTTGACGCTGTCTAAGTGGCTATAGCTGTAATTGGCGCCCAGATTCCAACCACCCCCTAAGTTTTGATCTAGGTTCGCAAACCATGTAGAGCTTTTACGTTGGGTGTGGCTCCAGTCTGCAACGGGGTGAAAGCGTCTATCAAAGTTGGTTTCGCTGCCATCCGCAAACCATATAGGGACGTTAGTGCCCCATGAGGTGCCTTTGTGTTTTTTGTAATCGTACTCATAACCAGCGGTGATGCTGGTGTTGGGTGATAAATCGTAGGTCAGCGTGGCCAGCACACCCAGCGTTCTGGGGTTTTCGTTATTACGGAAGGTGTTGCTGTCATCGCCACTAACAATTAAGCGTGCACGCAAGTCACCGTCTGTAGACAGTGGGGTGTTGATGTCCCCCATTACACGCTGCTTGCGCCAGCTACCTACTTCTATCTCACCAATAACTTGGAAGTCTCGTAGGGCTTTTTTACGCGATAAGCTTACCGTTGCTGATGGATCACCTGTGCCACCCAGTAAACCATTGGCCCCACGTAGGATTGTGACATTCTCGTAGAGGTCCATGTTGATGGTGCCGCCAATGCCAGAAAAGCCTGACTCGCCATTAAATTCCAGCCCATCAATGCGGTAGTTGGTGATGTTAAAGCCGCGTGCTCTGTAGGTGGTACGCGAACCAATATCGACTTCATTGACCGAAATACCCGATACAGAAAGTAGGGCGTCATCCAAAGTTTGGATGTTTTCGTCTTCGATTTGCTGCCTAGTGATATTGGTGATGGCCTGAGGGGTTTCTTTTTCTTCTAACTTCAAACCTATAGCGCTGCGGCTGTAGGTTTGTTGGTAGCTGTCTTCCGCATCAATAGTCTCATGCCCTTTAACAGTAATGCTTTTAAGGGTGTGCGTAGACTCTTGAGCCAGAACGCTGTGGCCAGACATGGCCAACATAACCAAGGCGGCCAGTGGTTTTAGCGTAGTGCTAGATAAGGGTGACGGCAAAGCTAAACTCCTAATTTAATAATGAGAATAATTCTTGTTTGCCGTAAGATTAGCGTGTATGGTTTTAGGCTGTGTTTTGTCGTGTGTTGAGAAGCAGCAGAATTGTATTGGTATGTAATGGACGAGCAAAAAAAACTACCGCGTAGCGTATTAATTATTGAGGATGATCTGGAGTTAGCCGAGTTAGTGGCGCAAGAGCTTCGAGTTGGAGGCTTCACAACCTATATTGCGCAAAGTGGCAGGGAAGCGGCCAAGATACTAAAAGAATCTACCATTTCGTTGGTGTTGCTGGACTTGATGCTGCCCGGAGAGGATGGCCTAGAAATATGCAAACAGATTCGTCGCCACGAACACTCGCCGGCGATCATTATGGTGACGGCGCGTGGGGAACTGGCCGACAAAGTAGCTGGTTTAGAGCTGGGTGCTGATGATTATGTAGTCAAACCTTTTGAAGCGCGTGAGTTACTTGCACGTTGCAAGGCAGTGATGCGCAGGCAGGGTGGGGCCTCTACTAACCAAGTTATATCGGCACCGCACATGGCTGAGCCTGTGCGTTATGGCTTTCTGGGGTGGCAGTTAGATATGAAGGCAAGGCTGCTGTATTCGCCAGAAGGGGTAACGATTTCATTGCCCAATTCAGACTTTCACGTTTTAGTTGCACTGATCGAGGCACCTAACAAGGTGCTGCCTAGGGCCTTGCTGTTAGAAAGAGCATTTAGCCGTAGCATGAGTTATGAAGACCGTGCGGTGGACGTATGTATTAGCCGCTTACGTCAGCATTTAGAAAAAGATAGGTCCAAGCCAGAGCTCATACGCACAGTGCGTAATGAGGGTTATGTACTGTATGTAGACCCTACACAGGTGTCCGTGCAGTAATGGGCTCTACCTTGTCAGAAAAAGCGAGAAGCCTAGGGGCGGTGCTGTATAAAATCGCCTACTTCTTTTACCCCGAGCGTCTACGTAGCAAGATTACTGTGGTGGCTGTGGTGGGTTTGTTTTTGGCTCAGGCACTCACCAGCACTATGTGGTCGCAGATGCGGCATCAAGCGCTGGTAGAAACGCCTGCACGCATTGCAGCTGTACGTTTTTCTGACTGGTACTTACATGCAGAGTCACAGCTAAAGCTTGGGCAATCTATTAGCCACGAATGGTTAAATGGCGTCTATGCCGTAGAGCGTAACCAGCCTGTCTCACCCAATTATGAGTCGAACATACACGATGATCTAGTGTCATTCTTTGGCAATATCATCCAAGAAAGAACGGGCGCGTGTGATGATTTTCGCCTGATTTCCGCCAACAAAATACAGACTACCAAAGCCGATAGTAATGGTTTTTTTGCATTGTTCTCAGACGGACTAGCTTTGGTAGATGTGTCCTTTGTGGCGGTGTTTAGGTTATCTAATGGGCAATTGTGGCAACTGCAGGTGACCGAGAACCAGGGTTGGAGCTCTATAGGTACGGTAGAGCTTATCTACGATTACTTTCTGCGTATCTATTTTGTTAGGCTGATTCTGGTCGTACTGGCATTGACGCTGTGTCTGAACTTCATCTTTAGACCCTTGAAAAAGCTAGAAAAAAGCGTCAAGGAAATGGACGTAAACAGGCACCAGGAAACCATCCAGCTAGGAGGCTCTAAAGAGTTCAAACACTTAGGGGATGCCTTTAATAGCATGGTTGAGCGCTTACAGAAGCATATAGAAGAGCGTTCTTATTTCTTCAGTGCCGTCTCGCATGATCTACGTACTCCCATCACGCGCTTAGGCTTACGGGTGCAACAAGTGGATGATGTGGTGCTACGGAAAAACCTCAGCCGTGATATTGAGCAGCTCAATGAACTGGTGAACTCTACTCTAGAACTGATGCGTTTTCAGACCTCTACAGAAGAAGCCGTGGCCGTGGATGTAGGGGCGTTGGTGACGGCAGTGAGCGTGAATAGGCAAGACCTAGGTGAGCATATCGTGTTGGGTGATGTGGAGCCGGTTACACTGAAAGTACAAATTCAACGATTACGACGTTGCGTGGAAAACCTGATCTCCAATGGCCTGCGCTATGGGTCTACAGTACATGTGTATGCGCATAAACGTGCGCAGGAATATGTCATTACAGTAGCCGATGAGGGGCCGGGTATTCCGCAGGACGAGTACGCTAAGGTACTGCGTCCGTACTATCGTGTTGAGACCTCACGAAACCGTGAGACGGGTGGTTATGGATTAGGGTTGAGCATTTGCGATGAGGTCATGCGAGCGCATGGCGGGCATATTCAATTCACCCATGATAACCAGCGCTTTTGTGTGTGTTTGCATTTACCCTTGCCCTAGCCAGAGCGACAACCGTACACTGAATTTCTATAACCCTTTTTGCTACTTTCATTATGATCGTCCGCCCAGCCTCTCGTTCACCTTGGTTGCTGCTTTTTACCTTAAAAGGCTCCATCGTTTCCATCGTTTGGCGACGTGTAGTAGCGATGATGCTGCTCGCAACCTTAGTGGTGTTTTTCGAATATAAATACTCCATGGATGCCGCTGGATTGGGGGCTGTTCCATTGATGTTGGTGGGTTTGACGCTAGCGATTTTCTTGGGCTTCAGAAATAGTGTGGCCTATGAGCGTTGGTGGGAAGCGCGCACCTTGTGGGGCGAGTTGCTGATCGTGACGCGCAATCTGACTCGTCAAACCTTAAGCTTTACCGACAATCTTCCCGAGGATCAAAAACGCGCATTAGCACACCGTTTGGTAGCTTTTTCCCATGCCTTGCGCCATAAGCTACGTGGCAGTAATGCGACTGCGGATTTAACCCGTTGGTTGGGGGAGGACAATGCGCAGCGTTGCTTGGCGTCGTCTAATCCACCTAATGTGCTGTTAGGCGAGCTAGGGCAGGCATACGCACAACTACGACGTGATGGGCAGATAGATAACATCTTGTTTGCTGACGTCGATAAACAGCTCAATAGACTGTCTTACATCGCGGGTGGCTGCGAACGCATCACTAGCACGCCTATGCCTTTTGCCTATATTTTGCTGCTGCACCGCACGGTATATATCTATTGCTTGTTATTGCCGTTTTGCTTGGTGGGTAGTTTGGGCTGGATGACACCTATTATGGTGGGCGTATTGTCGTATACCTTCTTTGGGCTGGATGCTTTGGGCGAGCAAATTGAAGAGCCGTTTGGTCTGCAAGCAAACAACCTGCCTCTGGATGCACTGTGCCGCAGCATAGAAATTAGTGTGGCAGAGCTATTAGGCGATGAAGAAGTGCCTGCACCTATACGTCCATTTGATGGCGTGTTGATGTGAGTTTGGTGGTGCGAGTACTGGGCGCGTTGCGGTTGTCTTAGTTAGGCTGTGTTTTTGCTTCACTTAGTAGCCATTCTTTAGCCCAGCGCTTGGGTGGCATACCTATTTGTTGGCTGAAGGTTTTGCTGAAATGGCTGATATTAGAAAACCCCACACTTTGCGCGGTGTGGGTGACAGAAAAGCCATGCGCCAACATCGCCAAGGCCACATCTATGCGTATGCGCGTAAGACACTCGTGCACAGAGCAACCAAATAAGGTTTGAAAGCCTGCTTGCAAGCGTTTCTCGTTGAGCCCTACGGCTTGCGCCAATGCGGCGACGGTCCACGTGTCGGTGTAGGTGTTTTCTAGCAAGGCTTTGGCGCGTACCAGTTTGGGTCTGTCGGTAGGTAAGGCACGCTGTGTACTGATGTTGCCGTTGCTCGTGATCTTGCTATGAATGATGGTGGCTAAGGCTTCGGTCGCTTTGGCACACAAAAACATATTTTTGAGTGGGGAGTCTGCATAGCGGTGTTGGCAGTGCACGATCTCTGCAGCTAAGCGGCGCAAACTGCTGCTTAGGGGCAGGGTACTCATGCATACATCCAAATGCGGCATGTCCAGTTTGGCAGAGCGCATTTGTTGCACTATGTCGGACATGGCCAAGCCGGTTAAGCCTTCTAGTGCACTGGCGGTGATATGCACATTGACCAATTTGAAGTCTTTTTCTGCCGAGAATACATCCCAGCCACTGATAGGCTGATTCGATGCCATCAACAACACCTGCTCATTGCTCAGGCGTAGGTCAACCCCATCCTCAATGGCGGCTTCTATGCGTCCTTCTAGCAAAAAGCTCATGGACAGCGCTGGCTCAGTTTCAGACTGAAACACCCATTGGTCGCTAGGGCGGCCGTACATGCTGCAAATATTGACCCCAGCGTTGGGGCGTTCTAGCAGCATGGTTTGACGCCAGGTGTCGGGCACGCCATCTAGCTTGCTTTCCACCATCTTGGCCGGGTTGTGCGAGAGCACGCTTGATGGTCTTTCTAAAGACAGCCCATTCATACAAAAAATTCCGTATTTGACAAGTTTTGTCCGTAAAGCGTGAGCCTTAAACCGCGCTATCGCTCATGCTTACACTCTTATTGTATCGCTAAATGATAGTGATAATGATTGTCAATTATTATGATTGTCTGTGTAGTGATATGGGTCAGTAAAGACCATTCATATTCCCTGATTTTTCTCGTAGAAGGCTTGAGTTTCAATGGCTACCCACATGGCTGATCGTGCTGCCCGTTTAGGTTTACGCCAGTTATTACCGGCAGTGGCGGGCATCTATGTGACCCAGTCCATCATTACGGTGTTAATTACCCAAGCCTTACCCACGTTACTGCGTGATCAAGGGGCATCCTTAGAGATCGCAGGGTTGACCGCATTGTTGTGGTTACCGTGGGGCGTCCGCTTTCTGTGGGCGCCTTATATAGAGCGGTGGCGTTTGCCATTGGGTACAGCCGAAAGGCAGTCCAGAAAAATTGTGCTGTTAGGCCAATGGATGATGGCATTTATCTTATTTGCCATTGGTGTGGTGTGTTGGCACGAACAATTGTCACTGGTCACGCATATAGGGTGGATTTTAGGCACGCTATTGTTGGCAGCACTGGTAGCTGCGACGGCCGATATTGCCTGCGATGGTTTTGTGGTGGATCAACTGTCTGAAGGACGACGAGGCTGGGGCAACAGCATACAAGTAGGGGGCGCTTACGTAGGAGCCATGCTGGGTTCAGGTGGCTTCCTGTTGTTGGTGCGCTGGTGGGGATGGGAACAAGCACTTATGGCCACGGGGTTGGTTATTTTGTTGTTGACGGTGCCCATGCTGATGGTGAAAGAGCCAGCCAGAGCGCACAGCACTGAAAAAGATCACCATCCCAGTTTGTGGTACGCCTTTCGCCGACCCGAAGTGCGCTTGGGGTTAGTGATGCTCTTACTATCCAGTGTGGGCATACGGTTGACCTTAGGCATGTTCGGACCCTTTCTACTGGATAAAGGCATGGACCTAGATCAGGTGGGTTGGTTGTTTGGCTCGTTGTACATAGGGGCTGGGTTGGGTGGGGCCATCGTGGGTGGATTTGTTGTGCGCGTCGCGCCAGGTTGGCGTGCAGTATGGATAGCTGTAGCGCTTAAAGCCTGCATTTTGGCATTGTTGGCGGTGGCGGCTCCCGTGGCGTCTTTGTCGGTGGTGACCTTCTTGATTGTGGCAATGTTTGCCGTGATGGGTGTGCTGTGGGTGGCGTTGTATTCCAAACTGATGAGTTTGGCGTCTCCGTTACAAGCCGGGGTGGATTTCACCTTGTTCCAAAGTGGTGATGCGTTGTTGGCTGGTGTGGCCGGCGTGCTGGGTGGCTGGTTATCGCAGCATTTTGGGTATGCCACCTGCTTTGGCTTGGCGGCTGTGTTGACGCTGATCGCAACCGTGTTGGTACGTCATCAAGATCAATCAGGCCGTGCCACAACGGCGGCTACGCCTAGTCAGGGTTAAGGGTCTGGCATGTTTACCAAAATGAGTAAAAAACCTGACAGTGCTTGGGCCATTATGGACCCAGTTCGCGGACAGATACGCGTGTCTATGGTGTTGGCCGGTATTAGTGCGGCAGCGGCATTAGGTGTGGCGGTGGCATTGGCGTGGGCCGCACAGGCGTTGTTGCAAGAGACAACGCAGTATCCGTGGTGGCCTTTATTGTTGGCATTGGTTTTGACGGTTCTGGCACTAGTATTGCGACTGGCGGCTTTTAACCAGTCGCACTTTGCTGCCTTCAGACTGGAAACCGTACTGCGTACGCAGTTAGCTACCCATTTAGCTAGCGTGTCGTTAGGTTATGTACAGAAAATGGGGGCGGGGGCTTTGTCTAAAGTCATGATGGAGGACGTCAAAGCCTTACATGTGTTTGTCGCCGACTCTTCGCCGTTGTATGCGCGTGCCTACATTTCGCCCATTCTGACGTTTGTGTTGCTGTGTGCGTTGGACTGGCGGTTGGCGCTGGCAGCAACTGCAGTATTAGTCATCGGTGTTGCCGCGGTATCGCTAGCGTGGCGCGGTGGTGACGAAATGATGCGCCAGTATAACGAGGCTACAGAAAACGTCAGTGCAGCGGTGGTGGAGTATGTGCAGGCCATGCCGGTAGTACGTACTTTTGACAGTGGAACGGCTACCTTTGGGCGCTATCAGCGTGCGTTAGAAGCCTATAGAGATGTAGTCACGCGCTGGTACAAAAGCGCGGGAACGTCCTCCAGACTGTCGCAAATTATTCTAAGCCCGCTACCTACCTTGGCTGCTTTGCTGTGGCTAGGTGCATGGATGTTTAGCCAGTCATGGCTAGACGCTGCAACGTGGATCGCAGTGTTGCTGGTGGGTACGGGTATGGCAGAGTCCTTACTGCCGTTGATGTCGTTAAAACACTTGGTGGGTAAAACCCAAATTAGCATCCAGCGTATTCAAGAGGTTTTGGCAGAGCCTACATTACCTACCGTCAATGATGCACACAGTGCTACGCCTGCAGACGCGAGCTTACGCTTTAATAACGTGAGTTTTTCTTATGCGGAAAATGAAGCCTTGGTGTTAAACGATGTGAGTTTTGACGCCCCCCAAGGCAGCGTGACGGCCTTAGTTGGTGCCAGTGGCGCTGGCAAAACGACAGTGGCGCGTTTGATCTTACGTTTTTGGGACGTTACCGAAGGCAGCATACAGATAGGTGGTGTAGATATACGTACTATGTCGCCACACACCTTAATGCAGCAAGTCGCATTTGTATTCCAAGACACGTTTTTGTTTTCTGGCAGCATCGCCGACAACATACGTTTAGGTATGCCAGAGGCGAGCATGGATCAGATTGTGGCGGCGGCTACAGCAGCGCAAGCACATGAGTTCATCATGAGTTTGCCGCAAGGCTATGACACACCTACTGGTGAGCGTGGTGCTTTTTTGTCTGGAGGGCAGCGTCAACGAATCACCATTGCGCGCGCTATTTTGCAGAACCGACCTATTTTGGTGCTAGACGAAGCCACAGCTTTTGCTGATCCTGAAAACGAAGCGGCGTTGATTGCTGCCTTGTCTCACTTAATGCGTGGCAAAACAGTGGTGATGGTGGCACATCGATTAAACACCATCCGCCATGCCGACCAGATCGTGGTGTTTGAACGTGGGCATGTAGTGGAAAACGGTAAGCACGACGTGTTGGTAGAGCAGGGTGGTATGTATGCACAGTTATGGCAGCACTACGAGCAAGCGCAGCAGTGGGCATTTAAAGGAGCGGCGCGATGAGCAGACCCGCCTCACGTACACAAACAGTGACGTCATTACGCGAAACTTGGCATCAACTACTGCGCAGTGCTCGCAGTCGCGCCCCCCGTTTGCGAGCAAGTTTGATAGGTTTAGCGGTATCTGCGGCAGTACAAGGGCTGGCGTTGGCGTGTGTACTACCGCTATTTCAGGCTTTGATTCCTAGTAAAAACTGGGTAACAGCCTGGCCGTGGTTGGCTGCCTTATCACTGCTAATGTTGTTAAGCATGGTGATACGTTGGTGGGCAATGGGTTTTGATTATCGCGGCGACATGGTGCAAAACACGCACGAATTGCGCTCTGCGTTGGGTGAGCAATTACGTCGTATTCCGTTGGAGAAACTACAAGACAAACGTGCGGGCGAAATCAACGCAACATTGCTGGGTGGGGTAGACGAAAACCTAAGCTATTTGCTCACGGTAGCCAACATCATGGCGAATGCCTTGATCATGCCACTGGTAGTAGCGCTGGCGGTGTTATGTGTGCAATGGGAAGTAGGGGTAGTGTTGCTGTGTGTGTTCCCGTTGCTGATACCTTTGTATCGTTGGAGACGCCCGGCCTATGGTCGTGGCATGCGTATTTTGGCTGAAGCCAATGAGCGCGTGAGCGCCGATATTTTGGAGTACACCCAGGGGTTACCTGTACTGCGCGCGGCATGTTGTACCGGTGAAAAAGCGCAGCACTTACGTGATAGTTTCGCCTATGTAGAAGCTGTGCAAACCATAGGGCAGAAAAAAGGGGCGAAGCCTAATCTGGTGTTGTCGTCCGTAATGGAACTAGCCATTTTGGTGGTGGTGTTTGTGGGCGCATTTCTGGTCACACAGGGCCTCGTAGACAGTGCTCTATTTGCGGCGGTGATGGTATTGGTAGTGCGCTTTGGGGAACCGCTGGGCGTGTTCATCCTGAGTACCAAAATGCTAGACATGGTAGAGGCATCGCTACATAAGATCACGGCGTTGATGCAGACTCAGCCTTTAGCGCAACAACAGCCAGCAGTTGCACCTACACGCTACGACGTGCAGTTTCAGGATGTGCATTTTAGCTATGCCGGGGGCAGCAAGCCTGTGGTAGACGGCGTTTCTGCTACCTTTTCGGCCCGTAGCTTAACGGCATTGGTAGGTCCTTCTGGCAGTGGGAAAAGTACCATAACGCGTTTACTGATGCGCCATGCTGATCCACAAACTGGAAGCATTCAGATTGGCGGTATAGACCTACGTGCGATAGCGCCAGAAAAACTCAATGCACTGATTTCTATTGTGTTCCAAGACGTGTACTTATTTGACGATACCGTGTTGGCCAATATACGTATGGCTAAACCCGAGGCTTCCGATGCTGAGGTAGCGGCCGCTGCACGTGCTGCGCATTGCCATGATTTTATTAGCCGTTTGCCACAAGGCTATATGACCCGCGTGGGGGATATAGGAAGCCGTTTATCGGGTGGTGAGCGTCAACGTATCAGCATTGCGCGCGCCATGCTGAAAGATGCCCCTATTGTGATCTTGGACGAGCCTACTGCAGCGTTGGATACGCAAAGTGAAGTTGCTGTGCAGGCCGCCATTGATGCTTTGGTAAAAGAGCGCACCGTCATTGTGATTGCGCATAGGCTATCCACGATAGTGGGGGCAGACCAGATAGTAGTGATTAACGAGGGAAAGGTGGCTGAAAAGGGTACACATGCCGAGCTAATCGCTCACCAAGGTGTGTATGCCTGTATGTGGCAGGCCAGCGAAAGCGTTAAAGAGTGGCATGGCGTATGAGACCACATCACCACGGCTTTTATTAAACAGGGTATTACTTCATCATGAATCCTATGATTCCATCATTCAAGCTATGTTGCTTAAGCGTGGCGTTGATGTCCGTGCAAGCGGCTTACGCTGCAGAAAATGAGACGAACGACAATGACGTACAGTCGCTTTCGGCGATTGTGATCTCAGCATCCAAACAAGGCGAAAAACTAGAGAAATTCAATGGCGCGGCAAGTGTGGTCGAGCGCTATGAATTAGACGATGCGCAAGTCAACGATACGGTAGATTTGGGTCGAGTATTCCCCGATTTGCAGATGTCGTACAGTGGCTCGCCTTTGTTTCCGCAGGTCACTATTCGTGGCGTTACCTCAGCACAAGATTTCTATAACCCAGCGCTGACGGTGTATGTGGATGGTGTGCCGCAACTACCTGTGGCAGCGTTGCAGTCCTTGGTGGATGTAGAGCGTGTAGAGCTACTAAAAGGTCCGCAAGGTACCTTGTACGGTAAAAGTGCTCAAGGTGGCGTGCTGAATATTGTGACGCGCCAGCCAGATAACGACTTTCAAGCGCAGATTAAAACGGGTATTTCTAACCGGCATGGTTACCAAGTACAAGCCAACGTATCGGGCCCGTTAGTGGAAGACCTGTTGTATGGCTCAGTGTCGCTGCTGAAAAACCAAACACCATATTGGTTAGAAAGCGATGTGTTGGGCAATAAACTGGGCCGTACGCAAGCCGAGGCAGGTACGTTTAAGCTTAGGCTGGCGCCTACTGGCAGCCCTTGGGAAATGGGTATCGCGGGTGGCCGTGATTGCGCTAAAGGAGCGCACGATGTGTACACGCCCTACGATAATATTGATGATAGAACCGCCTTTGCTTGGTCGGATCTGCCTGAAGCCTATCGAGAGGTGTACCAGCGCCGTTGTGTGAACTCCTTAACAGGGTCGGGTCAATATCAATGGGACGATTGGCAGCTAAACGTCATTCTGAACACGCAGCATTTGCGTTTGGAACGTGAGTATCCCTTTGCCATGCAGTACTCTTGGCAGCCTGAACAGTGGCGTCAAGACGTACAAGAGTTGCGCCTATCAACACGCCCACAAGAGGCTGGAACGCTACACGGTCGCAACTGGGATGGGGTGTTTGGTTTATACAGACAGAAAGTGAAACAAGCACGTCAGTACAAAATTGATATGGTAGTGCCAAACTACATGCCGTATCTGGAAAGTAACTCTAGAAATGAAAGCGAGTCCTTAGCAGCCTACGGTAACGTGACATGGCATGTGACACCTAAATTGGATTTGACGGGTGGTTTACGCTTGTCGCGTGACTCGGCCAAAACAGACTTTGGTGGCCACATGGGCGGTGTGCCTGTGCGCGGGGATAAATCCATACACGAAAATACATGGTTAACGCATGTGGCGGCAGGGTATCAATTTACCGATGCGTGGCGTGGTTATGTGAACGTGGCGCAAGGCTATAAACCAGCAGGCTATAACTTGGCACCTACCAGCATGGCAGATGCCGAAGGCTTTGGTAGAGAGCGTTCTACTAGCTACGAAATCGGCGCTCGTTATACCACTGACGATGTACGTTTCAGTGTGGCGGCGTACCGTGTAAACAGCAAAGATACACAGTTGTATGGCGATAGCCAGATGGGTTACCAAACGCTGAAAAATGTGGGTAAAACACGCTCTACCGGTTTGGAGTTTAATGCTGAGTGGGATGTGTCACAGTCCTTAACGTTGGCAGCTTCTGGCTTTATTAACGATGCCAAGTTTGTGAAGTATGTGGCGAACACCTGCACGGGTTGCGAGAACAATCGCGTACCTTTCACGCCTAGCCATGGGCTGACGATTGCGGCGAAAGGCAACGTGCGCGTGGGCAATACTAGCTTGCGTCCACAAGTGGCTGTACGTCGTACGGGTTCACTGTATTTCGATAGTGCCAACACACTGAAGCAAGAAAGCTATACCTTAATTGACACGTCGGTAGCATGGAACGTGAGCGATAACGTAGAACTAGCCGCGTATATCCATAACCTGACTGATAGAAAATACCGCACTTACGGTTTTTCCTACGGTGCGTTAGGGAATTTTGCTCAGGTAGCGCCAGGCCGAGTGTTTGGTTTGACGGCTACATGGATGTACTGATGAACATGTAGCGTTAGGTCGGGGTTGTGGCCTAACTGTTTATTATTACTAATGAAAAAGGCCGCACTGAGTCATACAGTACGGCCTTTTTACTACTGTGAACGTGCTTAGAAACGAATGCGTACTACGCTTTCTTTAGTGCCTTCAGGTGTGTCAGCCTCATTTTTGATGGTGACATACAGGTCGCCCGTGGCAGGGTTAAGTGCCAAGCTATTGGGGTGAGCAGGTAGGGCGATGGTTTGCAGCAGTGTATTGTCAGTGCTGTTATATACGGTTAGGGTTCCCTCGCCGCGGTTGGTGACATATAAGCGTTGGCGCTGTTCATCAATCAACAGATCCAAAGGCTCTTTGCCGGTAGCGATGCTTTGTTCTACGTTACCGGTTTCAGGGTTAATGACCACAACGCGATTTCCAGCCCCTCTGGGTGTGTAGTCCACTAATTTTCCGGCGTTTTTACGCATGCCATCAGTGCGTTCGTCACCTACATCGGTGGCAAGCAGTCGCTTGCTTTGTGCGTTAAAGGCTAAGTTAATAAGCTGATCTGCTTGTACTTCAGCCGTTTTCGTAACGTTAAGTGTTGCTGTGTCTACGGTGATGACTTGGCCTTGGAAATTGGACACATACAGCTTGTTGTCTTCGCTATCCAGTGCTGCACCCCTAGCGACGAAACCAAACCCAGGAATTGTTTTTTCTACGGCTAGTGTGTTGAGGTTAACCACGTACAGCACACTGTCTTGGAACCATAAACCCGGCGCAAAAATACGCTGATTTTTTTTGTCCAGCACTAGCTCTCGGGGGTAATGCGTATAGAACTCTCGCTCCGTGCCATCAGGCGCTTTGCGCATGATTTTCTCAGCTAACTGAACGGTGGTGAGCACTTTATTGCTAGCGGTATCCACTACAGTGATAGAGCTGTCTACGGCATTACCCACATAAAGGCGACTGGCTTCATCGTCTAAGGTGAGCGCAAATCCTTTGCGTTCTAGAGGAATTTCACCTTTAACAGTGAGGGTGGCGGGATCTAACAGGAAGATGGTGCTGGGGGCAGAGCCTTCCTCAAAACTGCCCGCAGATGCGACGTAGAGCGTGTTGTGACGCGGGCTGAAAGTCAGTTGATACAGACCCTGTGCCAGTTCTACGCGTTGAACGTCTGGGGTTGAGCGTTGTGCGGAGGTGGCAGCAGCAGTAGTCGTGGAGGCTGACGTACTGTTATGGCTACTTTCTAAGGTGTTGCAGGCACTCAGAAAAAGTACGGCACATAACACGGTATTGAGTTTGAAAAGTGTGCGTTTCACAGAAGACTCCTTGATAAAAGACGAATGATTCAATAACGAACTAGCGCGAGTTCTGTATACGGCCCAGTACGACTAGGCCAAGAAAAACCAGACCAGCAGCAAAGCTGGTGTGCCCGCTGTAAGCGACAAAGCCAAACCCAACTCCCATGGTGTAAATGGCCACTGCTAGGCTGACGAGTAATAGCATCCACCCCAACATACGTAGGGCGCGTAGGGTGAAGGATGAAAACTCTTTGTCGAAGACATCCATTTGATGCCTATAGAGCGAAAAGGCGAGGCAAGCAAAGCCCAATAGTGCAGGTAGAAAAATTAGGCAGTGCGCAAGCACATCACTACTTGCAGGGCTCATGAGGCCTCTCCTTGCGACCCACTCGTAGTGGGAGTATTCTCGTCGGCAGTTTTGGCCACCATGCTGTGGCGGGAGCTGGCGGGCTTGGATGATGGGACTGCTTTGTGCTTGCTGCGGTGATGCGTGACACGCCATGCTAAATAGCCGTGCAACACAGCCAATAGCCAGAGGCTGATGTCAAACCAGAAGAACAACCAATCTCCTGTTGTGATGCTGTGTAACAAGTGCTTATCGGTAATAAAGAAGTTGAGTACCGGCAGCAAGACTAGCAGCAGGGTGGCGGTGTACAGCAGCTCTACCCAGGCGCGTTTAGCTGGCCGTACGCAAGCCCATACCAGTGTGAGTAGCCACGTGATAAAAAAGCCATGTATTTCCCAGCTAGCTCGTTGTGCCATGTCTAGTGGGAGTAAGCGGTTCAGCCATAGGAATGCCGTCATGGCGATAGAAAGTCCAGCAATACTGGCAATGTTGAGCCGCTCTACCAGAGCAAAACCAAAGTAGGGCTGAGTAGGATTAGGAAGTTTGGTGCGGCGCTTTACCGTCCAGAGCACTAAGCCAGTGCCTACCATAGCGGTGCCTGCTAGACTGACCAAGAAGTAAAACCAACGCGTCACAATGTCGGCAAAACGTCCTAGGTGTAAGCCATAGAGCACCCCTTGGGTGGTGGCTGCCGCGCCGGAGGACTCTTTGGCGAATAACAGCTCTCCATTGGTGCCATCGAATAACAAGTATTGAGGGGTGATGGAAATTCGTTGAGATTGCTGTCTTGCAACGGCTACGCGAGCATTACTGTCATTGGCAAGGTTGACTTGTACGGCACCCACAGTATTGGGCCCCCAGCGTTCTTCGGCTTGCTGCACCAGTTGACTAATAGGCACTAAGGTGGCGGGTGTACCTGAGGCTTCGCCCATAGGTAGGAAGAAACGCATTTCACTGTTGACCGCAGCGCGGTCGGACATTGAAGGCAGTTGCTGCATACCCCAAGGCATGTAGAGCAGCATTAAGGTGATGAGTCCGCTCCACGTAATCATGAAGTGAAACGGCAGTCCTAATACGGATAAAGCGTTATGGGCATCTAGCCACGAACGCTGTCCCTTGCCCCATCTGAAGGTAAAGAAATCTATAAAGATTTTCTTATGCGTAATCACGCCGCTGATGATGGCCACCAGCATGAACATAGCGCAGATGCCTGCTATCCAACGTCCCCATAAGGGTGACATGTAATGCAAGTTAAAGTGAAAACCAAAAAAGAAATCTCCGCCCTCGGTATCTCGAATAGCGAGACGTTGGCCAGTTTCTGGATCAAAAATGGCACGCCCAAAAGCAGGAGAGCCAGGGGCTGCGGTAGGTGGGTTACGCCAGAAGGCACTGGCAAGAGGGTTGCGGTCGGTAGGCAAAGTTAGCAAGGCTAACGGTGCATTGGGTGCTTCCTCAAAAATAGTGTCGACTATACGTTGACTGACTGCGGGGGCAGGAATCGCAGAGTCAATCTGCAGCTCTGGACGCATATAGGCCGAGATTTCATCCCTGAAATACGAGACCGTACCGGTAAGGAAAATAGCGTAAAGAATCCAACCCGCCAGTAATCCCGTCCAGATGTGTACATTGGACATGATTTGGCGTACACCTTGCGGTTTATTGGCAGGGGGGCGTTTAGCAGTTTTTACGGTGGTGGTCATATGGCGCTACCATTCAAGTAGTGCCACAAAATGGCGCTTAAACATAACAGACTACAAAGCACTAAAAAAAACCATGCACGAGTGGCGGTACGTGCAAGAAAGACGCCAAGCACAGCAATACCCCAAACGAGAAAGCTGAGTTGTGCGCCCCACAGCACCGCTTCGGAAGACGCAATGGGCAGTGCCAACGTGGCGACGGAGAAGAGGGCTGCTAGTACATAGCAGCCCACTGTGGCGGCAAGAATTCTAGAGAGCAACGGAAGTTGCTCTCGTAGTGATGTCCATTGCCGCACAAAGAAAGAAGAGTGCTTCATGGCTGGCAATTAGAAGTCTATTTGCATAGACAGTCTGAAGCTTCTTGGTGCGCCAATAGAGGCGGAGCCATTCCAGACGCTAGACCAATAGCGTTTGTCGGTAGCATTAATCACGTTTGCTCTGAATGTGACTTTGTTGCTGGCGATTTTGGTAACGTATCGCAAGCCCAGGTCTAGGCGTGTCCAGCTGGGGATTTTCTGTGTGTTTTGCACATCTACCCATTGGGAACCGGAATACAGCGCCGAGGCAGACAGCGTCAGGTTATTCACCCACGGGGTATCCCACTCTAAACCTAGAGTAGAGTTCCAGCGGGGTACACCAATAGCCTTTTTGCCATTGAGCAAACCACCATTGGATTTAGTGGCTACGGCATCGGTGTACACCACCCCTCCTAGCACACGCAGTCTAGGGTGCAGTTCGCCGGCTATAGCCCACTCAATACCGCGGTTTCGTTGTTCGCCATCAGGGCTGTAGCTGTTGGTGGCAGCATTTTTTATCAGGCTAGGTTTAGCAATCTGAAAAAAGCTGATTGTATTGAGCAGGGTGTCGGTATCCCATTTCAAACCTACTTCGTACTGTTTGGTTTTATAGGGAGCAAACATCTCTCCGTAGTTGGCGGCCGACGCATCGGACACTGTACCGCCTTGAGACAAGCCCTCTATGTAGTTAGCGTAGAGGGAGATAGGGGCTTCCCACGGTTTGACGACTACAGCGATAGCAGGAGTTAGCGCTTGTTCGTCGTAGTTGTCGGTGACTTGTCCTGCTGCATTAAAGCCTTTTTGCTGTACGCGCTGTAAACGCATACCTAAGGTCAACAGCACACGATCGTCTAAGGCAGATAGGGTATCGGCTAAAGCCACACTGCTTAAAGTGGTTTCCCCCGTTTTGTATACGTCGGGCTCAGCAACGTCTAAAGGGGTTGCAGGGTTATACAGATTGGATTGCCACGCTTTAGAGGCCGCTACCGCACCTGACTTTTGAGCAATAGCATTGGCGCTTAGCACCACATTATGGTTAATAGAGCCTGTAGAGAAATCACCTCGTATACCGAGATCTACGGCATTAACATCGAAATAGTTGTTGATAGCCATGCCCAAGGCGGTGAAATCACCATTAGGTTGGGCACGTTGTCCAAACGCATTATTCAAATAGCCGGAGCCCTTTTGACGTTTGGTGCCGCCCATAATAAATGCGGTCCATTGATCGGTGAGATCGTACTCAACAGAGCCAATGATCGCTTTGCTGGATGAGTTGCTGTAGGCATTGGTCAGTTGATTCAGAGTGGGGTCTGGTGGGCGTGGGATGTCGGAAGAGGCGAAGCTGGTGAGCAAGGGTGCACCACCACGTTGCTTTTCACGTATGTCGTATAAGTCTAGCGACGCACGCAGGCGTTCACCTTGGTAGTCCAGTGCAACGGAACCCAGTGTACGGTCTTCCTTTTGGCCATCTATATCTAAGTCGCCATGCGCTTTGGCTGCGTTTACGCGTATACCAAAACTTTGATCTTCACCAAAGCGTCGACCTAGGTCTATGTGTCCGCCTACATTGCTATCAGATTTCAATGTGGCAGTGAAACGCGTGATAGGGTCGTCGGTCGCTCGTTTAGGAACTAGGTTAATCACGCCGCCTATAGAACCACTAATAGACATGCCGGTTAACAGAGCACCAGGGCCCTTAATAATTTCTACCCTGTCTAGCAGTTCTGTTGAAGTACGATTATGCGGTACTAAACCAAACAAGCCATTCCATGCCAGCTCATGGCTTTGCGTCCAGAAACCACGTACATAGGTGTGTTCGCCTACACCTCCTTGGGGAAAAACGCTGCGTACAGCAGGGTCATTGCGCAGTACTTCAGCGACAGACGTGGCTTGCTGGTTTTCAATGTACTCAGAGGTAAAGCTGGTGGTGCTAAAAGGGGTGTCCATCACGTCCTTATTGCCCAGCAAGCCAAGGCGGCTTCCCGAAGCAATTTGACCGCCAGCATAGGCCGCTGGCATAGCATGCTTAGTACCTGTGACTGTTACTACCCCCAATGTGGTGGCCGCACTCTCAGAGTCAGCGGTGTTGCCACGTAGGGTGTAAATGTTATTGCCAGAAGGCACGATCTGAATGTTTGAACCAGCCAGTATTTTTTCTAACGCAGCATAGGCTGTATAGGTTCCTGTGACAGCGGTTGACTGCTTGCCTTCCACGATACTGTCCGAAAACAGTAATTGGCTGCCTGATTGTTGTGAAAAGGCTTGCAGCGCGCTGGATAGAGTTTGCGCTGGGATCGTAAAGCTGTGTTGGCTTTCTTGTGCGATAACAGGCTGCATAGCAGCTATGGCACACAAAGCACTGGCTACCAAGCTGTTGGCGAGGGTAGGTCTATTGCCTAATAAGGGTTGGGCAGGCGACATGGCTGTACTGACGGCGGCACGCCACAAATGAAATGACTTCATGTGATCTCAACTATCAAAATGAACGACACAGTAACGCCGCGTAGGGCGAAGCTTCTTATTTTTGTATGGCACTAGCCAAGAACAGGGAGGGCATCTACGTTATTCGTAAACGCACCGATCCGCCTGTGTATGGGCTAGTGCCAAATACAGGGAGCGATAGTGGAGATGACAGCCATTTATATATTCTCTATAGGTAATAAACAGTCTTCTTGGTGCGTGATAACACCAAGCCGTACCGAAGGCCAAAAAAGTAGGCCATATCTATAAAGAGTGGTTCTAGCGAAAACAGGCTACAGCAATACCCTGTTTGATTGTAACTAGATGTTATTTTGGGGTGATCAAATAGGTATTTTGTTCGGTTTCACGCACGTCCACGGGCAGTAGCTGGGTGAGAGCATTGAGAAAACCAACGGGGTTAGTGGTGTTAGCAAAGCCTGAAACTTTGTGGTGGCCTAAGCGCGGGTTAGCCAGTGAGATGGGTTTATCCGCATAGGGTTGTAGCGCCTCAATTACTTCGTATAGCGGCGTGTTCTTGAAGCTTAGCTGTCCTGTTTTCCATGAGCCTACAAGCTCTGGGGGTAGGGTGCTGTGTTGCTGTTGGCCGGTTTGTAGATTGATGGTTACCGCATGGCCTGCTCGCAATGTCGTGGTCTGGTTAGGGCTACTAACTTCAACAACCCCTTCGTTGACAGCGATGTAAGTGTTAGAGGGGGCTGCACGTACATTAAAGGCTGTGCCTACCACACGTATTTCGGTATTTGCTGCTTTCACGATAAAGCTGTGGTCACCTTGGGGAGCCACTGCAAAATAGGCTTCCCCTTGCAGTAGTTGCACTTCACGCTGATGCGGATAAAACTGCACACGTAGGTTACTGTCAGTGTTCACCGTTACGACCGTGCCATCCGGCAGTGTGACTGCTCGCTGTTCTGCTCGAGCCGTTTGTATGGATTCACTAAATTCGGGCATAGAGGCGTACCAATAGTAGCCAGCTACACCAAGTATGACTGTTAGCGAGAGGGCGGCACCCATTGTCGTTCGTACGGGCAGTCGCAGGCTTGCACACCACTGACGCAAGCGCTGCCCAAGGCCTGTATTTTGGCGTGGATGGGAAAATGTGAGAGATGGCTGCGGTTCAGTTTGCAGGGAGGTAGATGCCGTCAGAGGTTCTGGACGTGGCACGTAGTCAAATAGTTGCCATGTTTGAGTGACTTCCTCATACGCCTTTTGATGGCGTGGGTCGGCATGTAGCCATTGTTCCAGTGCATGCTGATCATGGGCGGACCAGTGTTCGCTGTCTTGTTGACGAGCTAACCATTCAGAGGCTATTTCGTAGAAGTCCGCTACAGAAGAATCATGCGTCATCGTCTGTGCCTTTGGAGGAAAGCATGGACATCGCTTGCTCTGGGGAGTGCTCGATCCGTAATCGGCAATAGGCCACTGTTCTTGCTATATATCGGCTGACTAATGCACGGGATATGTTCAATTTTATTGCGATTTGTTCGTAGGTTAAGTGATCAAAGCGATGCAAAGAAAATGCCTCGCGCTGACGAGCGGGCAGCTCTTGTAGCGCCTGTTCTATTCGACTAAGCAATTGAGTGTTTTCCGCATGCTGTTGTGGGCATGAGTTACTGGGCGCAGCCGCGTACTGATCTTCAGACGCATCGTCAGAAAGAGAGAGTAGCACAGGAGCTTGCGCACGTTTTAGCC
>SRSN01000268.1 GCA_004791645.1 Alcaligenaceae bacterium 429 | reverse complement strand
GTTTTAATTTAGTGCATTCATTTATCAAATGAATAATAGTGAGCTACTATTTGCACAGACTGGATAGGCATGCCGTACTTTATCATCCAGCTATCCTACTGTTATTACATGGTTTTCCTTATCATCAGCACGACGTCAACCTCGCGTAATTACAGCAATACTTATGAATGTGAGCCGTACACCTATCAATTTAGAATCCCACTACAACGATGATGAGCAGTGATAAAACAAATAGACTGTTGTACGACCTAGACTTACTGCGCGCCCTGCTGGCTGTCGTAGAATGTGGCAGCTTTACCAGTGCCGCCACCCGCCTGCACTCTACCCAATCCACAGTCAGTCAAAAAATTAGACGCTTAGAAGAACAAGCCGGACATCGCTTGCTAGAACGTAATAACCAAGGCATCGCCACCACTGAAATGGGGCAAACCTTGCTTGGCTATGCCCGACAGATGTTGATGCTCAATGATCAAATGTCAGAGGCACTTTCTGGCGCACAAATTACCGTGACAGCACGTTTAGGCGTGCCAGAGGATTTTGCCAGTGGCCGTACCATGCAAGCCTTGGCCTCGTTTAACCGACGTTACCCACAAGTGCGTTTAGAAGTCACCAGTGGGCTAAGCCGTGACCTACTCTTGGATTACGACCAAGGCGATCTGGATCTTATTCTGATTAAGCAGCGTCACCATAACCGCGCTGCCGTGGCTCTACTGCCTGAGCATACGGCATGGGTAGACAGTGCCACACACCCGGTCTTTCACCTAGACCCTATTCCCCTGGTTACTTTCCCACATAGGGGGGTGTACCGAGAGGAAATTATCAGTGCGGTGGAATCCTTAGGCCGTCGTTGGCGCATCAGTTTTACCAGTTCTAGTTTGAGCGGCATCCAAGGCGCTGTCGCGCACGGTATGGGCATCAGCTTATTGCCGCGCCGCGCTGTCACCAGTCAGCACATAGAGCTGGGCGCCGCACAAGGGCTACCCAGTATTGATGCTTTTGAGTTGGCGATTTTGCATCGGCCTAATACCGACCCCATGATTAAAGCATTGGCACAAGTGTTGATTGCCGTACTCAGCCCTGAGGAAATCAATGCCAACGCAGAAATGTTGTCCCCCGAGACTGTGCATAAGTTTGAGGACAACGCGTGAATGCCTAGCGCTAAGCCTGTTAGCACTTAGCTTTCAACATGGCTGATCAAAAAATGCCCAGACGACACTACTGTCATCTGGGCATTTCTGGTTTGTATGCTGCTTATTTAGAACGAAGCACGTACATCGATAAATAAGGAACGTCCATGTTCGTTATAAGTACGGGCACCAGCACTATTAGTCACCGATGCTTGGTTACCATTGCTTAAGCCGTAACGGTACAGTTTCTTATCAAAGAAGTTATTCACACCGGCTTTCACGTACACGTTTTTGCTGATTTCGTAACCGGCGCTAAAACCTACCAATGCATAAGGGTTCAGCGATGGGCCAGACACGTCTGTACCTTTACGAATATCAAAATCAGCAGCTTCTTGTTTGCCATACCATGTCACGTTAGCTTGTAAGGTGAGTTTTTCAGTAGGCATCCAACGCACATAGCTGTTCACGGTGTACTTAGGAATAATGCTTAGCGGCTGATTGTAGGTTTTATCTTTGGATTCCAGCATATACGTAAAGTTGGTGTTCCAATCTACGGTATCGCTGAGCGGCATGGACAGATTACCTTCCAAACCAGACACTACCGCTTTAGGCGTATTTTCCCATTTCAAGATATCTGCAGGGCCACGACCATTGGTTACCGAGCCGTACGACTCTACCCCAGCCATGATTTTGTTTTTGTAATCATTGCGGAAGTACGTCAAGCTAGTGCTTAACTCACCATCATCGTAGGCAATACCAATTTCTTTGTTGATACTGGTTTCGCTTTTCAGGTCGTCATTACCCTGCAAGTAGCAACCACCTGCAGAGTAGCCAGGCCGGCAGCCAATACCTTGGCTGTACAACAAGTAATTAGGATTAGATTGGTACATGCTAGGTGCTTTATAGGCACGGGCAATACCCCCTTTTACCGACCAGAAATCACCCAATGCGTAGGAAGCTGTTAAACCGGGGCTTACGTTGAAACCAAACTCTTCGTGTTGATTAAAACGTATGGTGGGAATCAGCGTGAAATCAGGGCTGATACGCATATTGTTTTCTACATACAGCGCACCACTGGTATACGAAGTTTTGGTTTTTCCATTACGCCCAGCAAGGCCTGATGGCTCCCAGCTGTTTCCGCCCACCATCAACGAACGCAAGCTACCCGGATCATTCAACGACTCATGTAAAAGCTCGCCACCCACTGTTAGCATTTGATCCATGCCACCAGCCATGAACGGGACATTCACCTCGCCGTCTAATCGAGACTCTTTGAGTACGCTGTTGTAGCGCAAGTCTTGGCCAGATGTACCTTGCCCAGACAAGAATGCTCCTTCAGGCCCACCAAACAAACCTTCAGTGCCTCGATTATTACGCGTGTAGCTATAGCTGGCCTCTAAACGCGAGGTACCCCATGACCAATCACCGTGATGGCTTAAGCCCACCGTATTACGATAGACAATAGTAGTTTCGGAATTAAACAGCTCTGAAGCAGGGATAAAGTTGCCACCATTTTCGGTACTGCTACCGATGGTATTTTGCGTATCGCCCGAATACAGGTCACTTTTTCTACTGCTACCAAAACTCAGCTCTAGACGCTGCTCTGGTGTAAGGTCTAACGCCAATAAACCATTAATGTATTTATCACGCACGCCTGTTTTGCCGGAAGCATCCACGAAACCGTTCTTCCCAGGTGCATGCCCTTTATTAATGTCTATGGCGTCAGGTTGAGTCTTGCTGTAGCCCCCATATACCCTAAACCCAAGGCGGTCGCTGATAGGGCCTGACAAATTGAAGTTGGTACGCCAGTTATCGCCCTCTTTACCGTCTTCTTGTATCTGCCTAAACGCTGTCACCGAACCATGAAACTCATCCGTAGGGCGTTTAGTAATGATGTTCACCACACCACCCATGGCACCAGAGCCATAACGGGCCGCCGCTGGGCCGCGCAGTACTTCCACACGCTCAATCGCTTCAGGTGGTACCCAGCCAGTATCGCCGTCGGTATCTCGCTCGCCTGTCCAACCTTGGCGTGATGCATTACGTGATGTAGCGGGTTTACCGTCGATCAACACCATCGTGTTATCGGGGCCCATGCCACGTATATCAATTTGTCGACGATTACCGCGCATGCCTGAGTTAGCACTACCGGTTAAGTTCACGCCGGGTTCTTTACGCAAGATATCAGTCAAATCCGTCACGGATGGATTTTTCTCTATATCTTCGGAGGTAATGATGGAAACGCCTAGAGACTCTTTTAGTTCTTCTTCGGCGGTGCTTAGCACCTTAATGCTTTCCAACTGCTGCACAGGCTGAGCCAACACAGGGGCTGCCACGCTTAAGCAAGATAAAGCTGCTATTACCCCGCCTAACGTCTGATTTGATTTGAACGTCACGATATTTTCCGTAATAAGAACTACAGCACATCAAAATAATGATAATGATAGTAATTCTTATTACGG
>SRSN01000267.1 GCA_004791645.1 Alcaligenaceae bacterium 429 | reverse complement strand
GCAGTCGTGCTGCTGCACTGGCTCACCAAGCACGTACGGTAGCACGCAGAGCTGAGCGTAGCGTCGTGTCCTTACTGCAATTCGATGCTGTACGCCCAGTGGTGCAACAGTATCTAAACAGGCTCTCAGACCTGTGCTTTATTTTGGCACGATGCCTGAATAAACATGCAGACCGACCTGATGTACTGTGGCAACCACAAGCCAAATCATGATGTACAGCTATGCACGTAATTTGCCAGCTGTTGGCTTACTCTAGCCAAATCAGCTTGCAAGGCGGCAAACCCCAAACTTTTACGGTGATGGCGCTCATCCATATATAAAGCCCTGTTCACCTCTATCTGTAAACTGTGCCGATTTTGTACTGGCTTTCCTACCTGTGCCACGATTGCGGCCCCCGAATAAGGGTGATTGCGCACGACTCTGTAGCCCGCTGATTTCAACAGATGCTCTACCGTGGCGATGAAATCCGCACTACAACTGGTACCCTGCCTGTCACCCAAAACAAAATCTGCCACAGGACCTGTGGTAAATACTGTTTTAACGCTAGAAGGCATGGAATGCAGATTCAAATGCCACACGCCGCCAAAACGTCTATGCAAATGCCGTACTTGTAGCCCCAACCAATCATGATAAGGCCTATACACCAACGCCAAGCGTGATTGCACTTCTGCGACGCTTAACTGACGGTCGTACAACTCAACGGATCCTAGATTCTTCCACAGTAGTCCATGCCCAAGCTGAGTCTTATCTGATGGCTCAAGCAAACCTGGCCACGGTGCATCCATCATGCTTGCATCCAAATCGGTTTCGTGGCGATTCAAATCCACATAGCTTCTGGCCACGCGTGCTGCCAACAAGCCTGCCCCTTGCGTCGGTAAAGCCGACCACAGCTGATCCACAAAAGCATCCTCGGCGCGACGCAATATTTGCATAGGTGCTCGGCTACGGAAATCCAAGGGATAGACATTGCCGCTATGCGGAGAGTCTGCCACCAATGGCACCTGCAAGGTGCCATCTGGCGCATGCCACTCAAATGGCAATAACTGATTGTGAACATCCTGCATAGTCTCTCCTCTACTTCTTTTTATGGCTGCACGATCTCACACCGCAGTACGGCTAGTTCTTTGTAACATAGCCCATTGCAAAACGGGCCATGTACCGCTTGAGTACATGGCCCGTAAAGGTTACGCGTTGCAACTGGCTTAGATCATTTCTTTACCATCACGTTTGGCGGCTCGCCAATCTCGTACTAATGCACCGATTAGTAGTGCCAATACGCCTGCAGATAATACGGGCCAGATCAATATATAAGTCACAATCCAATTCATGTTTGCTCCTTTCTTATTAAAGCTGTGGCTTAGGCGTAAGCGCAGGTTGTTTCTTGGAAGGCTTCACCATCTTTTCTTGCTCCTCATGGAAAGCACGTACGCGGTGTGACAACACAGAGAAATCAAAACGCTCAGAACTGCGTAAGCTCATCACTGTACACACGATCGCACTGGCACCATACGAGGTCAGCGAACCCAGCAATACGGTGTAATCGCGCCAGAAGCCTACGCCATAGTAGATCAACACAACGGTGACTACTGACCCAACCACCAATGCAAGGTTGCGACCAAAGAACGCAAAGGTCATCAAACCTACCACCACGCCGCCACCCACCGACGCAACTAGCTCAAAAAATACCGCCACCATGCCGGTCATGGGTATAAGCTCGAACCGCACCAACAAGAACATGGTTACAGCACATGCAACAGAGGTAGTAAAAGCGGTATTAGTCACTCGGTTCCAGAAGAAGCTACTGATCACAGGGAAAACAATCGCCCCCCACAGTGCCCCAACGAACACCAACATGACCAAGATATCCAAACGCAAACTTGCAAAGACCACACCACACATGGTGGCCACAATCATGGTCATACGCCCCCACAACAACATACGACGTGGGTCTGGTTTACCTTTAGCAATGTTTTTGCCATAGATGTCCGTCATCACAATAGCCGACAACGCACACAAGTCAGCGTCTGCGGTAGAGGACAGCGAACCAATCACCAAGATAAAGAACAGCGCAATACCAAAGGGTGGCAAGTAGGCTGACGCCATTTGCGGGATGATATTGTTCATATCCCCATCAATAGGCTGTAAACCAGTAAAGAGTGCCAACAAGCCCAAAATACCCAAACCAATTACGACCACACCGTAGCCTACGGTTGCTGTTAAGAAAGTAGGTTTGATTAAGTCTTGGCGCACAGCAAAGAGCCGCTGTGCAATGGTCTGGTTACCGATGGCATAGGCCAACACAGCAATAAAATACGGTGCGCCTTGCTCCAGAATCGCTGTAGTCGAAAAGAAATCTGCTTGTTCGCTACTTAGACGCCAGAAGTTATCGGCAATGAGATCCGGTCCGCCTGCATTGAAAAAGATCAGCGGAATAATAATCACTGCGGCCAGAATCATCGCTACTAACTGTGCGAAGTCAGTCAGCACTGAGGCCCTGAACCCTGACCACAAGGTATACGACAACACACCCAGACCCGCAATTAATACGCCTTGGATAAAGCTCAGCGGGCTTAGCATGGACACCAACGCACCAGCAGCAGTGAAGTTCACCATCAAACTAATACAGCTACCAATCAGGTTAGACACCGCCATGATCATCTGACTGGAGCGACCGTGACGGGCATACACCACTTCAGCCAGCGTATGCGCTTCAGGAGCCAATTCCCTAAAGCGCCTTCCAAAAGGGAAGATAAACAAAATCATCAATGCGCCCCAGAACCCATAATGTATTGGGCCAGATAACCCGTACTTATATCCTGAGGTGGCGCTTGCATAGAAAGACGCTGCCCAAATCCATGTAGCGATCATACTGGCGGCCGACAGCCCAAACCCTACAGCGCTGTTAGACACCATATAACCATCTACATTCTCCTCCTTTTTACTGATGAGTAATGACAATAAAAACGTCAGTAAATAGAAGCCCAGCAATAGCAAAATCGCTGAGGTTGCAGACAGCTGAAAAAACTCTGTTTCTTGCATGCTTTTTTAGTTTCCTTAATGTTATTTCAACAAAAAGGCTTTACTGGCAACAGACATCAGAAAGCCTACGCCAGTAAAACCAGCGCGCACCAACCGAAACACCAATAACCGGAAATAAACGCAACAAAGCATCCCAAAGAAATTTGAGATACGCAGACACAAAGGGTGCCTAAGGGGCGTGAGAGCCTTAATGAAGGCCACACAGGCCCCGACGCAGACTGCCTAAGCAGTTGATGGTTGCCACGACCTTTTCGGACGGGCATAGGTGTATCGGCTTACAAGCCGGGTCACTGTATAGCGACCTGAGACAAGGTTACCGATGGTCGAGCCTCCAACCTCTTGACCGGTAACATATACGTGCTGATTGCAGCCGCTCTGACTGAATCCCGGTCATTATAGCCACGATATCCATGAGCATCAAATTCGCATAAACCCGCAAAAGCACGACTATCTACAGATCGCTCTGGGCAGTAAAATTTGCCATGTACTAAAGGATAAGACGTACACCTTCCTCCAGGCATACAATACTCTCGCCGTCACGTTTCCTTTATCTATAATCATTTAT
>SRSN01000266.1 GCA_004791645.1 Alcaligenaceae bacterium 429 | reverse complement strand
ATTTCTGTAGCCAGAGACATTGCCGTAGAACGCTATAAGTCAGGTTTGGGGAATTACGTGCAAGTGCTGCTTGCGCAAAACACCGTCACCCAACAAGCCTTACTGACTACCGATCTACGAGTGCAAGCCTTTAATGCCGATGCTCAATTGGCTACCGCGCTAGGCGGTGGTTTTCAAGATCAATAATACAGCCCAAACACAGACAAACAATCATGACTACACAACCCTCTTCGCAACGTAAACGCTTGCTCACCGGCATTACTACGGCTTTTGTTCTGATAGGCATCGCCTATGCCGTGTGGGCACTGTTTCTCGCCGGTAATACCGAAAGCACTGAAGACGCCTATGTGCATGGCAACATGGTGCAGATCTCTGCCCGCCAAACGGGTACTGTACAAGCCATCTTGGCGGATGACACCGAGATGGTGCAGCAAGGCTCCCCATTGATTGAGTTAGATCCTACTGACGTCAATATTGCCATGCAACAGGCGGAAGCACAGCTGGCACAAAGCGTACGTAAAACTCGTACTCTGTTTGCGCAAAATGATGCCTTAGAAGCAGAAGTACAAGTACAAGAAGCCGAAGCCCGCCAAGCTAAAGTGACACTGGAAAAAGCAGAAAGTGACTTACGTCGTCGTCAAAGCCTGCGCAAAATTGGCGGGGTAAGCGGTGAAGAAATCCTGCACGCTGAAGCCACCGTTAAAACTGCACGTAGCGCCCTCAATAAAGCAGAAGCTGCCATACAAGCCGCTAAAGCTCGTTTGAATACTAATCTGGCATTAACAGCAGGTACTACTGTAGAAAACCACCCTGACGTACAACTGGCTGCTGACCATTACCGCAATGCATGGTTAGCCACTACCCGCACACGCGTGGATGCGCCTACCAGCGGTATGGTGGCACAACGCTCGGTACAAGTAGGTCAACACGTTGCTGCAGGTACGACGCTGATGTCTGTGGTCCCGTTGGATCAACTCTGGGTTGAGGCTAACTTCAAAGAAAACCAGCTTAAAGACATGCGTGCAGGCCAAAAAGTGACGCTGAATGCAGACTTCTATGGCTCTACCGTGGAATACCACGGCGTTGTAGAAAATTTAGCGGCAGGTACAGGCAGTGCGTTCTCTTTACTGCCCGCACAAAATGCTAGCGGTAACTGGATCAAAGTGGTGCAACGTTTACCCGTACGCATACGCTTAGACCCTAAAGAGCTGCAAGAGCACCCTCTACGCATCGGTTTATCGATGCTGGTCATCGTAGATTTGGATAGCGAACCAGAAGATATCTCCGGCGGCCCTGCTCATCTCAGCACCGATATCTTCCAACAAAATGACGATGCAGTGAACCAACGCATTGCTGCCATTATTCAGGCCAATCTTGCATCATGAGTGACGCCACTACTGACAGCAAACCCGCAGAAGGGCCCATCATCTCCCCGCCGCTGCAAGGCCGTGCCCGGGTGATGGGTACTATTGCCCTGTCTGCAGCGGTATTCATGAACGTGCTGGACTCCTCTATTGCCAACGTGTCCATTCCTACCATTGCTGGTGATTTGGGGGTAAGTAGCACACAAGGTACGTGGGTCATAACCTCTTTCGCAGTGGCCAACGCCATCACCGTACCGTTAACGGGGTGGCTCACGCAACGTTTCGGACAAGTGCGCTTGTTCACGTTGTCTGTACTGCTATTTGTGCTGACCTCGTGGCTATGCGGTTTCGCTTGGTCGCTAGAATCGTTGGTGCTTTTCAGGGTATTACAGGGTGCCGTTGCTGGCCCCATGATCCCGCTGTCACAAGCCTTGATGCTAGGGAGTTACCCCCGCGATAAGGCGGGCTTTGCCCTCGCCATGTGGTCCATGACCATTTTGGTGGGGCCTATTGCCGGCCCCTTATTAGGGGGGTGGATTTCTGACAACTACACTTGGCCGTGGATTTTCTATATTAACGTCCCCATTGGCTTACTAGCAGGCTGGGCTGCATGGCAAATCTACAATGAGCGCGAGTCTAGACGCCGTGAGCTGCCTATAGACACCATCGGGTTGGCACTACTGATAGTCTGGGTAGGTGCCCTACAAATCTTGCTGGATAAGGGTAAAGAACTGGATTGGTTTGCCAGCCCGTTCATCGTTATTCTGGCCGTTGTGTCTGTGGTGGCTTTTGTGTACTTCCTGATCTGGGAACTCACTGCCAAACACCCCATCGTAGATTTAACGCTATTCAAAGAGCGCAATTTTACCGCTGGCGTGTTATCGGTATCTATTGCCTACGGGGTGTTCTTTGGCTCGGTAGTACTGATGCCGCTATGGCTACAAAGCACCATGGGCTATACGGCCACCTGGGCGGGGGTAGCCTTAGCACCGGTGGGGATACTGGCCATTGTGCTGTCTCCTATAGTCGGTAAGCTACTTGGTAAACACGACCCTAGGGTATTGGCAACCTTTGCGTTTTTGGTGTTCTCGTTAACCAGCTACATACGCTCACGCTTTAATACGGATGTGGATATCTTGTCCATCATGCTGCCCACCTTCATCCAAGGGGCTGCCATGGCGACATTTTTTATTCCGTTGACCACCATCACCCTCTCGGGTTTGGCGCCAGAGCGTGTACCCGGTGCAGCAGGTTTATCTAACTTTGCTCGTTTATTAGCGGGGGCTTTTGGTACGTCCATCACCACCACCGCGTGGGACGATCGCGCCAGCATGCACCATGCTCACTTAACCGAGATAGCAAGACCAGGAGAACCTGCTTTTGATTACGTTATGGAAACGGTGCGTAATCAAGGCTTTACGCAGCAACAAGGTGCTGAAATGGTGAACCGCATTATTGAGCAACAAGCGCATACCATGTCGGTCACTGATATTTTCTTGGCATCATCCATTATCTTCTTGCTGCTATTGGGCTTAGTCTGGATCGCCAAACCTATCAAACCTAGTGCCGATAGCCCCAAACCTCCAGCGGACGCTCATTAAAAAGTGCTTGCATAATATTTGAAACACATGCTATAGTTTCTTTCTATTCCCTGATAGCTCAGTCGGTAGAGCGACGGACTGTTAATCCGCAGGTCGCAGGTTCGAGCCCTGCTCGGGGAGCCATAGAATACCAAAAGAAATCAAGCCTTTAGCATATATGTGCTAAAGGCTTTTTTCTTACCCAAACCTTTCATAGTCAGCGTCTGAGACTTCCAGCCTGGGACACGAGATAACTAAAGTAGCGCTAGTTCATTCGTTGCGACCGCTTCGGATCGCGCTTTCTCAGAGACAATCAGCTCGTAGTCTTTTCAGCGCCTTTTCGACAACCTCTACATTTCCTCAGTCTCTACTATGGGGCGGACTTTGACATCCTTTTCAGGATAGCTCTCCCGAAGAAAGGCGGCAAAGCATTGAAGAATCCCGAGCCCGCTTGAGGAAACTCAATGTATCGGTCGATTACCACTCTCTCCGCTGTGATATTTGGATCTGATGCGAGTTGAAAGATTTCGACATCGAGAAGTGACTAATTTCCAGAACTTCCAAGAACTAGACAACCTGCGAAAATTCTCGCCACTCTTATAAGAATGATCTATCTGTAATGATGAGCGTGAGTAATCTCAAGCAAACCTTTTAGGCAAACCTAAAAATTTCGAGATTAAAGCCTTTCATAAGCCCCCCCTAAGACCAATGATGGAATGGCTGCCTCTGACCAAAGACAGCCAGA
>SRSN01000265.1 GCA_004791645.1 Alcaligenaceae bacterium 429 | reverse complement strand
CTTCTTATCACCATAACTAATTTTTTTGTAATGGTGGTTATTCTCCCTTTAATAAAAAAATCCTCTGTTTTGGTACTTATGATATCTGATGTCGAAAGGTAATTAAGAAAATCATCAGAATACTCCTTGAGCGTGTCAAAACTATTTCTTTGTAAATGATCTTTTCGGTATTTTTTTATTATGGTTTCCCATGGGATTCCCATAAAAGTTGCATTCCCATAAATCATAATTCCAACAGGATGGGATTTTGATAAAGAAAATAGTTTATTTGCGGTGTTGTAAACCTTTTGAGTGCCAACTGAAACAGCGCTATCAGCAGCCAGCGCCACTCCGTGCTTATTCATAATAACAATTTCTGCAGTCATGATTGTCTTGAACTAGGTGTTACAGTTAAGCGCACCTCTTTATCCTGTGCGCAGCGTTTTATTACATGCTTACTACATCAGAGCGCAGCGATACGACCTTGTGCGCGGTGTTACTGCTGCTTGTTAGCATGACTGTAGCCCGCCATAAGTATGGAAGGCTAAGTATGCGGTGGTGTTCAGGCTTTAATATCTAAGCCGAGCTGTGCTGCGGAGAGCAGTATGGCGGTTTCCAGTTGGATACGCTCATCACTCTGAAGGCTTTTAATCTTGGACTCGCTGACCTTTTGAAATGGCCACACGCTAGTAGGGACTACTTTGATGCCTTGCTCCAGACCTGGCAATGGCTCTGAGTAGGCTGTGATTTCAGCGATCTTGATTAACTGGTCGTAGCTAGCCTCATGCCTGCCATTTTCCCATGCAGACACATTCCCTTTGCTAACACCTAGCCTATCGCCCAATTGAGTTTGGGTGATTTTGGCGTGGTTACGAGCAGCAAGAATCCAATCTTTGATATCCATGCTTCGTAGTGTATAGAAAATCTGCACGCTCATGGTCTATATATTCTTGACTTATTGGTATAGAAAAACTAGACTCTAGTCATGAAACAAGAATCTATCGAAAAGTCATTAGAAAAAGCGGCAAACGCCTTCGGTTCGGAGGCAGCTTTGGCACGCGCTTTAGGGGTTACGAGAGGGGCTTTCAATCAGTGGAAGCGTCCGGGCAGGGAGGTTCCTGCTCGGCATGCTCCTGAAATTGAGCGCCTGACGGGGGTTCTTTGTGAGTCCCTGTGCTTCTCTGTTGACTGGTCTGTGCTGAGAAAGCGGGCTTCATCGAGGAAGAGGGTAGTTGCTCAAGGCTCATAACCCCTATCAATACAGAGCGGGTTTCGGTTTTTTCGGGCGTAAGCGGTTTTTGTTCTTTATCTCGTTTGTTCATGTCAGTGAATTGTCCCTGTGGCTTCTGAATATGGGTCTGGCATGACCTCCTGCATATCTTGCTCCATGCAAAGCCTTTCAAACACAGCATGAAGCAGCTCATCACTTACATCGACGCGATCAGTGATGTTTTGGCAGAGGATTTGGGCTTGGCGTAACAGGCCTTCAGTTTGAGTTGGTTTCATAGTTTGTTTCTCCGTTTTTAACACTATAGGGCGTTCCCAAATCAGGCGATACGCTGAAATGAAAGAGGTTTCAAGGTGACGCTTCATTATTCAAATACAGACTGGCTGGACGTTCTCTATAACAGTGTTCGCCGGACACAAGGCGGGGTGGTTGATGCCGCCCGTTATCTCACGGAGCGCCGTGGTCGCAGCATCCACCCAGAAAGCTTGCGTGCAAAACTTCGCGCCGTAAATGGGGATGAGATAAGTGTGTCCATGGCAGAAATCCTCAGTGAGTGGATGGAAGAGAAAGAGGGCGGTAAAGAATACGCATGGGACTGGCTGCTGGTGATGAACGCTCAGCGAGGCATCCATGTTGATTACGTTCCCGCTGCGCCAATTGGCGGATGGGATGATGAGTGCAAGGCGTTACAGGAGAAGTTCCTGCTTATTTCAGAAAAGTGGGGCCAGATTGCCGCGGCAACATCCGCGACGGTTCAAGACAACGTTATTGAGCAGAAAGAGGCGGATCAGTTGGTTCCTTTGTTCAGGGATACCCGCATTTTGCTTCACCGCTCAGAGCGCAATGTGTTACGCGCTGTAGAGAAGGGGCGCTAGTCATGGATAAACAGACTTACCACCTAACTACACCAGTAGCACGTCAAAACGCCGCCAGAGCGGTGTCAGTAGCACCAGAGGGGATGATTTGCGAGATTAAGCCTGCCACTAAGAAGCGGATTCAAGAAGAAAAGTATCACGCAATGATTGGCGATATTGCCAAGCAGGTTGAGCTGATAGGCGCTAAGCGCAGTGCAGAAGACGCCAAGCGTTTGCTAATTGATGCTTTTGCTAGAGCTATGCGTGAAGCCGGAACCCCATTAAAGCAAGAGGGGAGAATTTTGCCTTCTTTGGATGGCTCAGGGTTTGTGCAGCTAGGTATTCAGTCACGTCATTTCTACGCAAAAGAAGCGGCAGAGTTTATTGAGTATTTGTATGCGTTTGGTAGCGAGCATGGGGTTCTTTGGTCTGAGCGATTCGACATACCGGAGTGGGTGCGATGAAAGCATACAACAGCACATTTAAAGCACCTACCAAGTCAATGAAGCGTAGCGCTTGGAATAAACAGCCACCAAAGAAACGCAGCGCAGGTTTAGGTCAGCGTGTAGCTGAAGCTGTTGGCACAGCTTTTAAACATCTACGTGGAGAGTCCTCATTGCTGAGAAGCGAAGCGCACAGGAAGAACGTAGCAGCATTGCCGTGCGCTAAGTGTGGGATAGAAAAGCTCAGTCAGGCAGCGCATCCGAATGCTTTCAAGGGCATGGGGTTAAAGGCTTGCGACAGTCTTGTGTTTCCGTTGTGCAGCACCCGGCCTGGCATTACTGGTTGCCATGCAGATCATGACCAAGGAGCTATCTACACCAAGCAAGAGCGCGCAAAGGCTGAGTGGGAATTTGCTGATGCGACACGCGCTGAGCTAATCCAACAGAACAAATGGCCTAGAGAGGTTGAAGAGGCGTATCAGAAGGCGATTGCACCCCTAACAAGGCTGGTACACGCAGATACGTAGTGAAGGTTTGCACACGGCTATCTTGACGGAGAGAAAAGCTGACACCTCACCAGCCTGCCGAAGTGCAATTTAGTGAGGATATCAAACGAGGTAGATATGCAGATGAATCAAGTGGAAGTAAGCGTTATCAACGGCCAGATAGTTATTGCACAAGACTCTGAGAACGGAGAGCAGGATGCCGTAACGATCACGCCAGAACAGGCTGAGCTATTTTGCTCATGGGTATTAGAGGCTGCTAGGTCTCTTTCTCAGGGAGGTGGCAATGCGTGATTACGGGAAGGTTCAGACGACTTTCTGGACAAGTTGCAGCGTTACTTCTTTGAGTGATGTAGGCAGGATGCTTGCCCTGTATCTATTGACTGGCCCACATACCAATCAAATTGGGTGTTTTCGCCTGCCTGATGGCTACGTTTCAGAAGACTTAAATTGGTCCATGGAAACCGTTCAGAAAGGGTTCGCGGAACTGTCTGAGAACGGTTTCGCAACCCGTGATGAAAATACAAAGTGGGTGTTAATCACGAATTTCCTGACATGGAACGAGATAGAAAACCCTAATCAAGGGAAGTCGGCGTACAGGTTGTTTGAACAAGTGCCTGCCTCATTTCCCCTAAAAGGACAGTTAGCTAAGGGTTTGCTTGGCTTTCAAAATCCATTCCAGCGGTGCGCAGAACGGT
>SRSN01000264.1 GCA_004791645.1 Alcaligenaceae bacterium 429 | reverse complement strand
TCTCTCTACCGCCAAAAAAGAAAGCGCACGCGACAAATTACTGAATGCAGCCGCGACCTTGTTTTACAACGAGGGAATTGCCGCTACGGGCATTGATGCCATTGTCAAAAAAGCCGATGTCGCCAAAAAAAGTCTCTATAACAATTTCGCGTCAAAAGCCGACCTCATCGCGGCGTACATAGAGAATCGCCATGCAGAGTGGCTGTCGCTGTATGCCACGCGCTTACAACAGGCCACCACACCTGCGGAACGCGTATTGGCCGTTTTTGATGCCTATACCGATCATGCTGAGGATGCGTATGAACGGGGCTTTAGAGGCTGCGGCCTGTTAAATGCCGCCGCCGAGTTTCCGGCTGGTGACAACGCTAGAGTAGCGGTGCGCGCCCACAAAGAAGAAGTAGAAGCCTTATTGCAGCAGCACGTGTCTGAGCTATTACCTGAGCAGCCTGAGCGTAGCACTGCGTTAGCACAACACCTCGCCTTCATACTGGAAGGTGCCATGGTACGTGCGGGTTTAGAAGGTCATAGTGCCCGCTCAGCACAAGCCAGAGCCATCGCTGCTGCCCTGTTAGAAAACGCGTAATCGCACCTACAGATACCTAGCTGCTGTATCCCTGACAGCACCCCACTTTATTCTTTTACCGCTCACAGCCTTAGCGCTGGTTTTTAACCTTGGAGCCCACCGGCATGAACACCATTACTTGGGATGATTTTGAAAAAGTAGAACTGCGCGTAGGCCGCATTATCCAAGCCGACACCTTTCCCGAGGCTCGCCGCCCTGCATATAAACTGGTAGTGGATTTTGGCCCTGAGATTGGACAACGTAAATCCAGCGCGCAAATCACAGATCTCTACACGCTAGACGAGTTAGTAGGTAAACATGTGGTGGCAGTGGTGAATTTCCCACCTAAACAAATAGGCCCCATCATGTCTGAATGCTTGGTCACTGGTTTCCCTGATGAACAAGGTCGCGTGGTGCTGTGCACGCCTGACAAAGCAGTACCACTGGGTGGCAAACTGTACTAATCACACTACCGAAGTAGAGGGGCAAGCCCCTCTACTGACTATCGGTGCAAGCCACGCCCTAACGCGTGAAACGCTGCCTCTTGTAAGGCTTCGCCCAATGATGGATGTGCATGTATGGTGCCAGCAATATCTTCTAGACGGCTTTGCATTTCTAGCGATAGGCCAAAGGTACTGACCAACTCAGCTACCCCTTCCCCCACGGCTTGCCAGCCCAGAATGGCGTGATTGTCGCGTCTAGCAACCACACGTACAAAACCGGTTGAGGCTTCCATCGTCATCGCTCTGCCGTTTGCCGCAAAGTGGAAAATACCCGTGATGCAATCAATGCCCAAAGCCGTTGCCTGCTCTGGCGTGATACCCGCCGTGACAATTTCAGGATCAGTAAAACATACGGCAGGAATGCTAGCTGGCATAAAGTGGCGATTTTTACCCGCAATCACATCCACAGCCACCTCAGCCTGAGCCATCGCCCTATGCGCCAACATAGGCTCACCAGTGACATCACCAATTGCCCATACCTGATGCATAGAGGTACGGCATTGATCGTCTACACGTATGGCCTTGCCATTCATCGCCAACTGCAAGCTTTCTAGCCCAAAGCCTTTGGTAAACGGGTGTCTCCCTACCGCCACTAGCACCTTATCAAACTGCCCTCTGCCCTCAGCGCTGTCTGGCCCTGTCCAGCTTAGGATATTGGTTTGTGCCTCAAACCCTTTAACTGAACACGACAACTGCAATTGCACACCTAACGCTTTCAGACTGGCCTCTACCGGTTTCACCAAGTCTGCATCGTAGCCTGGCAATAGTCTATTGCTGGCCTCGACAATCGTGACCTGACTACCCAAACGGGCGTAGGCCATTCCCAACTCTAAGCCTATATATCCGGCACCAATCACTGCAAAACGCGTAGGGACCTGCGCCAAAGACAAGGCTTGAGTGGACGACAACACGTCACCACCAAACGGTAAATGCGGTAACGCCACAGCTTGTGAGCCCGTTGCCAACATCAAGTGCTCACACTGCACGCGCATTAGCCCTTCGCTGTGCTCTACCTCTACAGTTTTTCCATCCAAGATACGAGCCCAACCTTGAATTAGCTCTACACCCGCTTTTCGCAACAATCCGTTTACGCCCGACGTAAGCTTACTCACCATGGCATCTTTCCATGCCACCGTTTGGGCCAAATCAATGCTAGGCGCTGCAGTAGTAATACCTAAGGGAGACGTCTTTTGACCGTAGCGAGTAGCACGACGGAATTCTGCCGATGCATGGATCAATGCTTTAGAGGGAATGCACCCTACATTCAAACATGTGCCCCCTACGCCACTGCCTTCCACCAATACGGTGGCAATACCCTGTTGGGCGGCCCGTAAAGCGGCGACATAGCCGCCTGGACCACCACCAACAATCAGCAATGTCGTGCTTTTTTGTAGCGTCATAGTGCCTCCACAAACAATAAGGCTGGGCACTCTATTAGGCTGCGTATACGTTGAATAAACAGTGCAGCATCCATACCATCAACCACTCGGTGATCAAAGGACGATGACAGATTCATCATTTTCCGCACCACTATCGCGCCATCTTTAACAACCGGACGTTCTACGATGCGGTTCACACCCACAATCGCTACCTCTGGATGGTTAATGACGGGGGTAGCCATAATGCCGCCCAACGGCCCCAAGCTAGTCAGCGTAATGGTAGAGCCTGATAGTTCGTCGCGTGCTGCACGCCCTTCTCTGGCCACTCGTGCTAACCGCACAGTTTCTTGCGAAGCCTGCCACAAATCCAACTGATCAACATGGCGCACTACCGGCACCATCAACCCCGTTTCAGTTTGCGTGGCAACCCCCATGTGTACGGCACCATAACGATGGATGATTTCAGCCTCATCGTCATAACGAGCATTCATTTGCGGAAACTCTCGAAGGGCGACTACCATCGCGCGCATAATGAATGGCAATAGTGTTAGCTTGCCTTTGTCTTCGCCATACTCGTGATTCAGCTTGGTTCGTAGGTTTTCTAGCTCAGTCACATCCAGCTCCTCCACATAAGTGAAGTGTGGAATGCGCCGTTTAGCTTCCTGCATTTTTTGAGCGATTTTTCTACGTAACCCAATAACTGGAATGTCGTCTATACGTTCGTCATCGTGCAATAAGGGCTGGCTATGCGCATGTACACCACTACTCGCTGCAGACGACTGCTGCATGTAGGCATCTAAATCTTGGTGTGTAATCTGCCCTACTGGCCCGGTGGCAGGTACATATTGCAATTCAATGCCCAGTTCCCACGCTCGTTGGCGTACGGCTGGCGATGCCAAAGGCTTAGCGCCATCCGGTCTCGCTGCTCCAACTGGTGCAGAAACAGTACGTGCAGTTTTGGGAGGGCTGCTGACTGGTGGCGTTGTCTTGGCTGATGCCACAGCGGCGGTTGTTGAAGGTGCTGGCTGTGTGGTGGTGGAAGCGACTGATACAACAGCCACTGCTGGTGCCGAAGTAGGAGCATCCGTCGCTACTGTTTGTGCTGCACTGGCAGGTACTGGGGTAGGTGCTGCCGAAGCCGTCGCACTCACGTTGCCTGCTCCTTCCACCTCTAAGCGTATAAGCTCAGACCCTACCGCCATCACTTCACCTATCTCGCCACCCAGCGCGACCACCACCCCACTCACCGGAGACGGTACTTCTA
>SRSN01000263.1 GCA_004791645.1 Alcaligenaceae bacterium 429 | reverse complement strand
AGAACAAGCCAAACAGTCTGGTGTGAGTCAGCAAGTGCATTTTATGGGGACACGTAATGATGTCCCTGAGCTAATCGGTGACTTTGATGTGTTTGCGTTGGCTACACATATAGAGGCTTCGGGCACGGCATTTGCTGAGGCTGCTGCGGCACGTGTGCCTGTAGTAGGTACAGATGTGGGCGGTGTGTCCGAAATGATGGTGCCTGGTAAAAGTGGTTTTGTGGTGCCGTTTGGCGATACGTCAGCACTAACACAAGCCATAGGGCAGTTATTGGATAACCCAGAGTTACGTCATGAAATGGGCGAAATCGGCTATCAGTACGGAATTGTAGAAAATCGATTCACCTTAAAGGCACTGTGCGATCAAACTGAGCGCAGCTATTACCGTTGGTTGGAGCAACTACACCATGTTTAAGTCTTCAGTACCTGTGTTGATGTACCACCACGTACGTCCTGGTGGTGGCATGATAGGTTGCACGCCAGAAAACTTTGAAGACCAACTGCGTTGGTTGAAAAAAGAGGGCTACAAATCACTGACTCTGGATGAGTTTGCTCAGCATCTTGACGGTAAGGATCAAGGTAAAGCAGTACTGATTACCTTTGATGATGGTTACTTGGATAACTGGGTGTATGCGTTTCCACTGCTGCAGAAATACCAGTTTAAGGCCACCATATTTTTGGTGACCTCATGGTTGCATCATGGTCCTGTGCGTCCTGTCATGGGGCAAGACAATGTACCAAACTGCCCCGAACATCGAGAGTGCGAAGAGCTGATTGATGCAGGGCGTAGTGATGAGGTGATTGCTCGCTGGAGCGAAGTAGAAGCAATGCGCGAAAGTGGCCTGATTGAGTTTCATAGCCACACCCATACGCACACGCGTTGGGACTTAATGCCCGCAGAAGCCAAGAATGATCGTATGCAGTGGGAACTAGAGCAATCCCGTTTGTGCTTGCAAAAAGAGCTAGGGGAAGTCTCTCAGCACTTGTGTTGGCCGCAAGGTTATTTTGATGAGGACTACATTGCCATTGCTCAGAAAAATGGCTTTAGTCATCTGTACACGACCATGGCATTCGGTAGAAATACATCAGATACAGACAGTGCTCGTATCCACCGGTTTGCGGTACGCAATCGTCCAGCAAAAACATTGGCAAAGCGCATACGCGCCAGCCACCATCCGCTGATTGCGCCAGTATTTAATAATTGGAAGTTACTCAGTAGAAAACTGAAAAGCCGTTAAACCTACTGAGAAAGCTTAGGAGGGAAGCGTCAGGCGCTCTAAGGTGCCTAGCCAAATGAGCGCTTCTTCTCTTGAACTGCCACACATTTCTTCAGAGGGCTGCAAGCCAGCACAGCAACTGGGTCTTTCTGGTTGACCAAAAATCTTGCAGCGCAATTGTTCATCTAACTGTATACAGGGCGTGCCAGCAGGTTTGCCGTGTGGCATGCCCGGTATAGGGCTGCTGATAGAGGGGGCGGTGCAACATGCCCCACACTCTGGTCTGCATTGCATTAAATCCAGCCTCTAGTCCAGTAAACGATCAAGCCTACATACTCTTTGATGATAGAGCGACTGGCGTGTAATGTGCGCCAAGAAGGTATCCAAAGATCTACGTCACTGTGTTCGGGCAATAGAATTTGCGGTGCTACCGGGGCAGGAATCACCTCTATGCCACGGTTCTCAAATGTTGCCATTGAACGTGGCATATGTAGAGAAGAGGTCACTAGCAAGACTTTGGTAATGCCGTTAGTGCGTAGCTTGTTAATGCTGAAAAGGGCATTTTCGCGAGTGTTTTGGCTTTCACGCTCTAGTAGGATTTTATTGCTAGGTACATGTAATTGTTCCAACGAACGCGCCATCATTTGAGCTTCGCTCATGCCGCCATCAAAGGCTGCGCCAGACACAATAATTTGTGGGGCTTTACCTGCGGCATAGAGCGCGGCTGCATAATCCACGCGCGATAATGTGTTGTTGGTATCTAGCTCTTCAAACCAGTTCTTGCGGTTATTGGCTGTATGCCCACCCAACACAATAATGGCTTGTGCATCAGGGATTTTTTCTAAGGCTTGATGGGGGTAACGTTGCTCTAAGTAACCGCCTGCCCATAAGGTCACGCCAGGCAATGACCAGCCTACTACCCATGCGACTGCTGTTAGTGTTAACAGGGCGGCAAGCTTGCGCCATCGAATCAAGAAAAACAACAGCGCTATGACAACGAGTGCGCCGGCTAGGTTTATAGGAATAACGAGTTGGGGGAGCCAGGAGGTCAGGTTCATACTACGACTTTCTCGTGTGCGTTTAACAATGCTTGGCTTGCTTGCACTACCTCTTCCAAAGTAGGCCACTTGCCTTGTTCACCCAAGCTATGGGCAACGGGAGACCATGGGCCCGTGCGAGAAGGAGATGTCACACCAAAGAGACTAAGCTGTTGAGCGCCCACTGCTGCTGCTAAGTGGGAGACGCCAGAGTCATTACACACCACAAGGGCAGCGTGTTGGCATAGTGCTGCAAAACTATCTAATGGTAAAGCAGGCAGGATGGGAATGGTAGGGGCTTGTTGATGTGCAGCGTCCACCTCACTCGCCGGTGGGCACATGATGATGGGGAGTCCCAAAGGCTCTAGTGCAGCATATAACTGCTCATAGGAGGCCCATGTTTTAATTTGGCCTTTATGTATGCCCTTGGCTGTAGGGGCGAGCAAAACAAAGCGTCCAGACTCAAGCCCTGATTCGCGCATTTTTTGTAAGCACAGGGCTTCAGCTTCAGGACGTAGTTGCAATGCTAGTGTTGTAGAGGGTTGTTCCGGTAAGGAAATCTGCCACTGTTGGCAGGCACGATGTGCCAAGTAATACCAGAACTCTACGGCATGCATAGGCGTTTCTGGTTTTTTCTCAGGCCATTTCAGCAAGATAGCGCGGCCTTCGTCGCGGTATCCCGCACTACGTAGTCCCGCTAGTTTGAATACCAAAGCGCTGGATAGTGAGTCAGGTAGAATGAGGCCGTATGCGGTAGAGTGGCTGTGTTGCTGACGGAATTGGCGTACCCGAGTAGCATCAGCAACGGTTTTGCCTTCCATAACCACTATCCCCTCCAGTTGTGGGGCATAGGCAGACAATAAATTCTTAGCCCATGGGCGAGCACACACTACAATTCGTGCACGCTGTTGCAGCAGTGCATGCAGTATGGGTAAGCACATGAGGCAATCACCCACCCAATTGGGCATCCGTAGGTAAATAACAGGGGATTCAGTGGTGGTGGAAACAGGCATACAAACAGCATCAAGTCATGGGTTGAGTACTGGGTGCATATCAGCGTTAAAATGCACGCAGACTCTTAGTATAAAGTGAGCCACAGTTGAAGACACAAAAACTATCATCGGATCTTAAAAAGCAGTTATTTGATGCCGACGTTTGGCCGCGTATTTATAGGCGCGTAGCCCCGTACTGGAAACTCACCGTTGTAGCACTGATCTTGGTGGTAATTGTTGCCGCTACTAAACCTGTGCTGGCTCTGATTATGGAACCATTGCTGGATGAGGGTTTCTCTGGTGTTAAACCACACTATGTGTGGAGTATCCCGCTGGTCATTGTGATCCTGATGTTCGTACGCGGTGTGGCCTCATTTGGTAGTGATTATTTATTGGCACTGATTGCCAATAATATGCTGCGCACCATGCGTGCAGATATGTTTTCCAAATTGCTAACCTTGCCTGACTCGTATTTTAAGC
>SRSN01000262.1 GCA_004791645.1 Alcaligenaceae bacterium 429 | reverse complement strand
ATATAAAAAGATAACGTGGAAACTAATTCCATTTTTATGTTTTTGTTATTTAGCTGCTTATCTGGATAGGATTAATGTGGGCTTTGCTAAGTTGCAGATGTTGGAAGATCTGCAATTCAGTGAAACCGTTTACGGGCTGGGTGCTGGCCTGTTTTTCGTGGGCTACATCCTGTTTGAAGTACCCAGTAATTTGGCCTTGGAAAAGGTAGGGGCGCGAGTCTGGATTGCTCGTATCATGATTTCATGGGGGATTCTGTCGGGTCTGACCATGTTAGTGAGTACACCGGCTCAGTTCTATACCATTAGATTTTTGTTGGGTGCGGCAGAGGCAGGCTTCTTGCCTGGTGTTTTGTACTACTTGACCACATGGTTCCCAACCTACCGACGTGGAAAAATTATCGCGCTGTTCATGATTGGTTTGCCATTATCCAGCGTGATTGGTGGTCCAATTTCTGGTTGGATCATGCACCATTTTGATGGTCTGTACGATTTCCGTGGCTGGCAGTGGTTATTCATGATTGAAGCGGTGCCAAGTGTCTTGTTGGGTATTCTGACCTTCTGGGCGTTACCTAATCATTACGACAAAGCCAAGTGGCTGACAGCAGAAGAAAAGGAGCTGCTGCGTAAAGATTTGGAAAACGACGATAAGGAAGGCAAAGGGGTTAAAACCAGTTTCAAAGATGGCTTTTTTAACGTCAAAATTTGGATGTTGGGTGCCATCGACTTCTCTATCTTGTTAGGGGCCTATGCGATTGGTTTCTGGATGCCTACCTTTATCCGCAATACAGGGGTGGTGGATACTTTCCATATAGGGTTGCTATCGGCGATTCCTAGCATTGCCGGGGTGATTGGTATGTTGGCGATTGGTGCAAGTTCTGATCGCCATCGTGAGCGACGCTGGCACTTGTGCATTCCGCTGTTGGTGGGGGCGGTGGCCTTAGCAACCAGCACCTTTGTTGCTGATAATTTGGTGTTAACCGTATTGATGTTCACCATTGCTTCTGGTGTGTTGTTGGGTGCAGTGCCAGTGTTCTTTAGCGTGCCTGCTACCTTCCTTAAAGGTACGGCTGCGGCAACCGGTTTTGCGTTGGCATGTTCCTTGGCAAACATTGCTGGTTTGGTCAGTAACTCCTTAATTGGTGTGGCGACAGATTTAACCGGTACCAGCCATGCTGCACTGTGGTTCTTCTCGGTGTGCTTGGTAGGTAGTGGGTTGTTGGCCTTGGCCTTTCCCGCAAAGGTGGTCAACCGTTAATGAGCTAATGCTAGACAGTAAAAAAGCCCAGAGTTATTGCTCTGGGCTTTTTTGTGCTGTTAGCTATAAAGAGGAGCGGTTATGGTTTTCGTGCGGCGATCTGAGGCCACTTCCATCCCAATACCATTGCTGCGGCCGCAAGTAAGATAGCAGCAATACCGAGAATTTGTAGCGGATGTAAGCGGTGCCCAAACGCCAGGGCGTCCACTAAAAATGCGACGGCTGGATAGATAAAAGACAAGGCACCAGTCAGCGAGGTCGGTAGTCGCTGTATGGCACTATAGAGCAAGATATACATTAGCCCTGTGTGCACAACACCTAGTGTGATAAGGAAGGCCCAACTGTCTAGAGCAATGGTGGATTCATTGCCTACTACCACTGGAAGCAGTAATAGCGTTCCTACCAGTACTTGTACAAAAGCAATGAGGTGCGGTGGCATGCCTTTGAGTTTTTTGGTAATAAGTGCGGCCACGGCATAACAAAATGCTGCACCCAGCGACATCAGAATTCCAATCAGATAACTGCCGCCACTTTCAGAGCTGTCCGGTTTAGCTAGGATAATCAGTAGTACGCCGGCAAACGAGAGCAGTAACCAGCCCACTTTAGAGCGTGTTAGTTCTTCTCGTAGCAGCAGAGCCCCCAATCCTACTAGCATGAATGGCTGCGTATTATAGACTGCTGTGGCAATAGAAATAGATGAGTGTGAGTAGGCAGCAAACAATAAAAGCCAGTTAATGACAATAGCGACGCCTCCAAGAGCGGCCAGTAAAAGTTGCTGATAACTCACTTGTCCGCGCCGCAGTAGCCCCATGCTGGCGCATATGGGTAGTAGTGTGGCTGCACCGAACAAGCAGCGCCAGAACACCACTTCAGTTACGGGGCGGCCTGACAATACCACCAGCCAGCCTATGGTGCCGGAAATAACCATTGCTGCGGTCATCTCAACGGTGCCGCGTATGTTGTCTTTCATTGAGTTTCTCTACATGCAGGGGTGCTTAGTGTATAGGGTTTGGAGGCTGCTGATTACCCCATTATTGCTTTTGGGCAACGACAACAATAAAGCCCAGAGCAAATGCTCTGGGCTTTGGGGGGGGGCCTGTGATGTCGGTTTAACTAAGTAAGGCTTTAGTCTCTGCCAATGTAGCCACGTAGGCGTACTTTTGTTTCATGTCGAACAGGTTGGCGTTGTGCGGGTCAATGGCTCGGTCGCCCACGCAATCTGATACGACTAAGGGTCTAAAGCCTAGCTGCATGGCGTCAACGACAGACGCGCGTACGCAGCCACTGGTTACTGCGCCAGCTACGACTAGCGTTTGCACACCGCGTTGAGTTAACCATGCAGCTAACGATGTGCCAAAAAAGGCAGAAGGCACCGTTTTTCGTACTACCAACTCGCCCGCTACTGGAGTAAGTTCGGGCACGATATGGCTGATTTCTGCATCTTCTAACAAGGTCAGCATGCTAGGTACTTTGATGCTGAAGATGTTGTTATCAGACTGGTCGTCGGCAAACACAATACGCGTGTGCGCGACTGGCCAGTTTTTCTCACGGGCAATAGCAAGCAACTCTTGGGTTTTTTCAATGGCCTGTGGGATGTTCCCGCCACCAAATACCTCAGGGTCAGCAAAGCCATTAACCAAGTCAATAATCAACAAGCCAAAAGGGGCTGCAGGTTCTAGCGTCGCACCAAAGCCTTGTTTAGCGTATACATCATTACTACTCATTGTTTTCTCCGTCCTGAACTTTGCCGGCTTTCACGACGCATAAATCATCCAAATACACATCGCAACGACGCAAAGGAATATCAATATGGCAGGCTGTAGTGCGATCACCGCCTGCTTCGTTGTTGGGGCCTAATGAGAACAAGAAGTTGCCTTCAAACGCGCGGGCATCCATGCCTATGGTTTGCTCTTTGTCGTACAGCTCAAGGGTGGACCAGTAGGCGCGTGGTTGCAGGCCCCAGCCAATGTGCGAGATAGCAAAACCCTCAGGGTCTTTGAAGCTGTGCATGTATTCGTTTAGCAGCTCAGCATCAATGCCGCCTTCAATTTTGGTGGCGTAGCCGTTTTCTACGGTCAACGTAATAGGCTCAGATGCGTATTTTTTCTGCGGCAATAAAATATCGCCTTTGTCGATCACAATCGTGCCGGTAGCGCCACCCTCATTGGGCCATGTCAGTACAAAACCGCTAGGCCAGTGATCCCAACGACCGGGTTCATCTACAAAACCGTATTCACTAATAGCGGGGAAATCACCAATAGGGCAATACAGGTTGGTACCGCCGGGGGAGGTCACGCGCATGGCTTTAGCTTGCTCAATGAGCTTGGCGGCTTTCAATACGCGGGTGCGATCTTGTGCGCTAGGAACGGTACGCACCAGAATTTCTGGTGGCTCTACAGCGAGCAAGATTTTTGTGCCTGTTTCGAGTATTTCGCTTTGTTCTGGCGAGAACAGCAATGTCATCAAATCCAATACCAAATCGCTGGCCTTAAGGTTGGCGATAGCGGCGGGGTTGTTGGTGATGGGTGTGGTGCCCAAGTAAGAC
>SRSN01000261.1 GCA_004791645.1 Alcaligenaceae bacterium 429 | reverse complement strand
ATCGATAGACAGTATTATGAGGCCTAAAAGATATCCTGTCAAGCACTAAAGTGATTATCTTAGTTTTGAGGGTTATTACGCCTGAAAAGCTCCCACTCTTCGGCCACGCTACCATCTGGCAAGGTGCAAATTCCTACTTGCCCACCCGCTTGGCCTTGAATGCTTACTGTCCCACCCATATCCACACAATAGACAGAAGCCGGGTTCGCCATACCGGCTTTTTGCTCTATTGGCGCACAGCCTGCCAATAGCACTGCTGCAACTACTATTCCAATGCGGTACATAATTGCTCCTCAAAATACTATGTGATGGGTATAGCACTGCTAGCAACAATACATGTGACGAATATCACCAAATCAGTATGATATGAAACCCACCCTATTGCTAACAACCCCGCTCTTTACATGTATACGCCAAACAGCTTGTGTAATTGAGACTCGTCGACTTTTAAATGCCCTTTCCAACCAGCCCAAGGCATTTCCATATCCGATCGCCCTTTAGTGTTCTTCAGCTGATTTTCACAACTCACGATGTCTCCAAAGTTAGCCCATGCACTATCGCTTAACACAATGAACTGATTGGGTATCACGCCTAGCCTTGCCAAACTATCTAGTATGCCTCGCTTAGTATGGACATCACCCTTGATAATCTTCGCTGCAGTTAAGCGTTTTTCAAACTGCCCAGGCGTCTCGTCATCAGGCGCATTGCGCAGCAAATCAATCAAGCTGAGAAAGGCCTGTTTATCCTCTGCTGTCGCGACCACTGCTGGCTGAGTTAACAAATGAGCCAAATTCAAATATGCATAGGTAGGCGTACTACTGTAAGCATTCCCTGCATACAAACAGTACTGAAAATGGGAGTCATGCAAATATTTAGGTTCGTTATAGTCAGCACACACCCAGCAACAACGGTATTCGGGCCTCTCTAGATAATGATGGGCAGCAATATTACTCAGTTTGTACCATGCAGATAGTACCGATCGCCCTCGCAAATAGCTGCCGCCGACCCCCGCAATGAAAGTAGTCAGTATGCGTTCTTGCGTGAGTTCGGGAATGTTTTTTAGCGACAGCAGTTTTCCAATCACATCATTATGATCAGCAAAATACGTGATGGTATTACTTTGCCACTGATGCTCTTGCAAAATATCGCGCTCTTTATCGCTCAGTATTTGCTCATTGTAGATAGACACACGACGCTCTGCATTGTACTCACCATTTTGATACTTATACAGCTTGCTTAGTACACGCATTAGCTTGGGTGTCATGCGAAACGAACCTTTTGTACAGTTAGGAAGGGTTAGCAGATACGCCTAGGACAGGCTACCTATTGTCCGTAGCATTAACGCCCGCGTGTTTTGAACCAAATGTAGGCAATACCTACTGGAGCAATAATCCACGCCATCACAAACAAGACTAGGTTAATGATGATCTTCCCTACCAACATCACCCACGTGTTGATGTAGAAAACGTTATCGCCAAACACAAAGCGTTTTAGTTCGTCGTACACCAATTTGGAAAATGGGAAAAGGATTAAGCAAACCACTCCAGGAATAATGCGATTCCACAGCCCATTGGTACTCCACCCTATATTGTTTTCCATGAATAGAAACAAGGCAAAATACAGAGCACCTACGCAATACGCTCTGATCAAATAGGTTCTATCCAGTGAACCAAATATCCTAGAAAACATGTATACCCCTAGCCCGCGTTAGTTGTTTACCTAAAAAGTGGCTCAGTATACAGCGCAGACCTGCGTATGCACATGACAAGATCGTCACGCTCTGCAACGAATAACAACCTTAGCGACGAGCTACGCGTCTACGGCAATAAACCACTTAGGCTGCATATCATCAAAATCTTTACGTATATTCGACGGTAAGTAACTAGCAGAATCCAACACAGCAGCTTCGCCTTGGTCACGTTTAAACACTACCCAATGCCAGAAGTCTTTCCCATTTTCTTGGTGGTGTTTAATGGATAGCAACGCAGTATTGGGCAGTGTTTCCCGCGATTCAAAAGGTAGCTCATCTGCAGAAGTTTTGATGCCTGCATGACTGAGTAGCCTACGTACATAGTGAGTATCTGACCACAGCGAGGTATCTTCTGCATAAATACCCATTGCATTAGCGATAGCCTTCATTTCCGCGTATGTTTTACCCAAAACATTGGCGACCGATGCAATACCACACCCGGTGGTTTCTTCTTGTACGACTACGTTCATGCTGAATGCCCCTCTGGCCTATAGAAACCCATTGATATGCTCGCTATTTCTTTACTTTACACGTAGCCAAATAAAGAAACCATGCGCTATAACTAGGCATGGTTTCTGGGTGTTGCGACGCGGTAATTCTTACAGCGTTATAAGGACGTTTTGCGTTTTAATGCCACCAACCCCACAGCCGTCAGTACAGCAAACCCCGCCCCCACCAAGAACGTGCCTTGGAAGCCCACCACGTCCCACAACAAACCGGCCACTACACTGGCAATAAATAATGCAATACCCGTTAACAGGTTGAACATACCAAAAGCTGTACCGCGCAATTCTGTTGGTGCGCAATCGGCAATCAAGGCGGCAAACAACCCTTGGGTAAAGCCCATGTGCAGCCCCCACAGCACTACTCCCACCAGCAAACCGGTTAAGCCTGGCACTAACGCAATCACCAAGTCAGCTGCAATCAATAGCGTCAAACCTATGCCCAACACGCTGATTCTATTGATGCGATCAGATAAGGCGCCAGCGGGATACGCAGAGACCGAAAACGCTAGACTCATCAACACTAGCACTATGGGCGTCCACATAATTTCTATGCCTACTGCCTCGGCGCGCAAAATCAAGAAAGCTTCGCTAAAACGCGCTAAGGCAAATACGCCCCCTACACCGGCCACCCACCAGTAATCACTGCCCAACTTCACTAAATCACGCCATTTCAAGACCTTTTTAGGATCTTTTTTCAATGATCCTGGCGCAGGATCTTTGACATACACAATCAGCACAAATACCGCTAAAAATGCTGGAATGACTGCAATCCAAAATACGCTTTGGAAAGAATCTGCAGTGAGCCACATCAACCCTATGGCCAGCAAAGGCCCTAAGAATGCACCTATAGTGTCTAAGGTTTGGCGTAAGCCAAAGGCGGCACCGCGTAATTCAGCAGGCGTAATATCCGCTACCAGCGCATCGCGTGGCGCACCACGTATGCCTTTGCCTATACGATCTACGAACCTTGCTCCTACCAGCCACCCTAAGGTGCCTGCCAAGGGGAAGACTGGTTTGGTTAAGGCGCCCAAGCCATAACCACATACCGCCAAAATCTTGCGTTTGCCTAACCTGTCACTTACCGCCCCAGAGAACACTTTAGTGATGGACGCCACTGCCTCGGCTATACCTTCAATAAAGCCCACACTAAGTGCTGATGTCCCCAGCACCGTTACCATGTAGATAGGTAATAAAGCGTGGATCATTTCTGATGAAATATCCATCAACATAGAGACAAAGCCTAGTGCCCAAACGCCGCCCGGTACTGCTTTCCAACCACGTTGCTGTGTTGCGTGCTTCATGTTTCATCCATAAAAAAACCCGGTTGAGCTGTGCTGCAAAACCGGGTTGCTACTGTAGCATTCGCTAGTTACGAACGCCCTACAGTTAACTGTACGCTGCCTAACCCCTCTACCGTTGCCGTCAGCACGTCACCGACCTGCACAGGGCCTACGCCTGCTGGCGTACCTGTCATGATCAAGTCACCTGCTTGCAAGGTAAAACGCGTAGACAAGTAGGCAATGGTTTCAACAATAGGCCAGATCATCTGGTTGATATCACCAGAC
>SRSN01000260.1 GCA_004791645.1 Alcaligenaceae bacterium 429 | reverse complement strand
TTTTTAATCACACTAAAATTATTATAGGTTTGCCGAAGTACCGTCAATACGATTCTCTCTGGGGTTATCCCTAGAGACCACTCATAAACGGGCAATGATTTCTTGAAACTCGGAGACAAATACTGCCGTGTCACGCGTATACTCACCCACTGATCCAGCGGACGAGAGCTTCCGCTTTGGCCTGCGCATTCGAGAACTGCGGCAGCAAGCAGGGCTGACCTTACAGCAGGTAGCCAATCTGAGCGGCATGTCAGCAGGGCTAATCAGCCAGATTGAACGTAATCTGACAGATCCATCTATGCGCTCATTACGCATGTTGAGCATGGCGTTAGGTACACCTATTGCGCGGTTTTTTGATGAGCCTGAACATCATCATTCTTCGGAACGCTACATAGTGCGCCATGACGAACAACGTAGATTAATTCTGAATAAAGCGGGGATGAGTAAGTACCTTACCTCCCCTGACTCCCCTGGATTGATTGAGGCATATTTAATTATTCTGGAACCAGGAGCTCGCTCTGGGGAGGTCAAATACATGGACGTCACCGGCGAAAAATTCTGCTATGTACTTGAGGGGAAACTGCAAGTTAGTTTAGACAATCACTCGGTGTTACTGGAGACAGGAGACAGCTTCCGCATCCCCACCCATACCCAGCATTCCTTTGCTAACACCAGCGACAAACCCTGCCGTTTTTTATGGAATATTGTGCTGCTGGACAAACCCAACAGTTAAAAAAAACCTGCCAGAGTTAATGCTCTGGCAGGTTTTTTATTTCTACACACCGTGTCGCAGCTTAACCGAATCTACCTGTGATGTAGTCTTCAGTTTCTTTGCGAGTAGGCTTCACAAAGATTTGATCGGTTTCGCCGAATTCCATTAGCTCGCCCAAGTACATGTAGGCGGTGTAATCGGAACAACGCGCAGCTTGCTGCATGTTGTGCGTTACGATCACCACGGTGTAATCACTTTTCAGTTCAGCGATCAACTCTTCCACTTTAGCGGTAGAGATAGGATCCAGCGCAGAACAAGGTTCGTCCAACAACAATACTTCTGGTTTGATCGCGACACCACGAGCAATACACAGACGCTGCTGCTGACCGCCAGACAAGCTGTTACCGTTCTGGTGCAGTTTGTCTTTCACTTCATTCCACAACGCTGCTTTGGTCAGCGCCCATTCCACACGCTCGTCCATTTCACCTTTGCTAAGCTTCTCAAACAAACGCACGCCAAAAGCGATGTTGTCGTAGATGCTCATTGGGAATGGCGTTGGCTTCTGGAACACCATACCTACTTTGGCGCGGATCAAGGAGATATCCAGCTTAGACGTCAGCAGGTTCTCGCCATCTAGCAAGATTTGACCTTCTGCTCGTTGGCCTGGGTACAGCTCAAACATACGGTTAAAGGTACGCAACAAGGTAGACTTACCGCAACCGGATGGGCCAATAAACGCCGTCACTTTCTTTTCACGGATGGACATGTTGACGTTTTTCAACGCATGGAAACCACCGTAGTAAAAATTCAGATCTTTGATTTCCAGCTTAGTGTTCGAATTTTGCATAGTCGTTGTCTGTTCTGACATGGTTACTCCGGTTCAATCTACTTGTTGCGGAACAGCGAGCGGGCAAGAATGTTAATGCCCAGCACAAACAAGGTAATAAGTACAGCGCCGGCCCATGCCAGACGGTTCCAGTCTTCAAAAGGACTTGCCGCGTATTGGAAAATCACCACTGGCAAGTTGGCCATAGGGCCATTCATGTTCATGGACATAAACTGGTTGTTCAAAGCAGTAAACAGCAGCGGCGCTGTTTCACCCATAATGCGGGCAATAGCCAGAAGAACACCAGTGATAATGCCTGAGCGAGCCGCTTTATAACAGATCGCTGTGACCACACGCCACTGTGGGCAACCCAATGCAGCAGCGGCTTCGCGCAAGCTGTTAGGTACCAACTGCAGCATGTTATCAGTAGAACGCACCACCACAGGAATCACCAGAATCGCTAAAGCCAGCGAGCCCGCCCAACCCGAGTAATGACCTACTTGTGCCACATAGGTAGCGTAAATAAACAAACCAATAATAATGGACGGGGCTGACAGCAGAACGTCGTTCAAGAAACGCGTTGCTGGAGCCAACCAACCACGACGGCCATATTCAGCCAAGTATGTACCGGCCAATACACCTATGGGCGTACCGATCAACGTACCCATACCGGCCATCATAAAGCTACCCAAAATGGCATTCAGCAAGCCACCATCACTACCTGGAGGCGGTGTAGCTTCTACAAATAGGCTAAAGCTCAGTGCCGAAGCGCCTTTGACCAGCAGTGTGATAATGATCCAGAACAACCAGAACAAACCAAAAATCAACGCAATAAACGACAGCGTCAGCATCAGCTTGTTGATCACGGAACGGCGCTTGTACACCGAGTTGTTCAGATTCAGGATAGAAGTTGGTTTTGTAGTCATGATAATGTCGCCTTCCTATTAGGTTTTGCTACCTTCGCTCTTAGACAAGCGAAGCAACATTACTTTGGACAAGGCCAACACAACGGTGGTGATCAAGAACAGAATCAGGCCCAGCTCTAACAATGCAGATTTCTGCATACCGCCCGCTTCGTTAAATTCGTTCGCCAACGCAGACGCGATGGAGTTGGATGGCGCGAAGATGGAATTTGGCAAGTTAAAGGCATTACCAATCACAAAGGTTACTGCCATGGTTTCGCCCAAGGCTCTACCCAACCCCAACATCACCCCACCAATTACCCCGTTACGGGTAAAGGGCAATACCACTTTCCAGGTAACTTCCCATGTGGTGCTACCCAAACCGTAGGCAGACTCTTTCAACAAGGAAGGCACCAGTTCAAACACATCGCGCATAACGGCGGTGATGAACGGAATAATCATGATGGACAGAATCAAACCTGCTGTGAACACACCGATACCAAAGGGTGGCCCTGCAAAGATAGCGCCCAATACTGGCACACCCTCAAACAAGGAAATCAGGCTTGGCTGCACATATTCTTGGAACAGGGGCACAAATACAAACAACCCCCACATCCCGTAGATGATGGACGGAATAGCCGCCAACATCTCAATCGCTGTACCCAGTGGACGACGCAACCAAACTGGTGACAGCTCGGTCAAGAACATCGCAATCCCGAAGGATACTGGCACGGCTATCAGCAGTGCGATAAAGGATGTTGCGATCGTACCTAGGATTGGTACCAATGCACCGTACTCATTACGTACAGGATCCCACTCATTGGTCCAGAGGAAAGACAGACCATACTCTGCAATAGATTCCCTACTACCGTAGATCAGGGACACCATGATCCCAGCAAGAAGGATAAATACTAGGAAAGCAAAAGAGCGGGTCAGGTTCTTGAATATGGCATCCAAGAAAGAATTCTGGGTTTGTTTCATAACAGCGTCTCGGGATCGTGCCCCATTTTTGTGTAAATTGTACGGGACACCAACACGTATCCCAAATTAACAAAGCGTAATTGTCACATAACAAGGACGGAACCACCTAACAGGTTGGAACCGTCCTTGAAGAATTACGCTTTTACACTACAACTTGAAGCAAAAGCTGTTTATTTCCAGATAGCTGTGCCATCAGCTGCTTTGATCTCTGCAGCCCAACTTTCCTTGATCTTATCTGTCACTTCTTTAGGCAAGGCTACGTAATCCAGTTCTTCAGCTTGCTGAGCACCATTCTCGAAGGCCCAGTTGAAGAAATCCAGCACAGCTTTACCGTTTTCAGGTTTATCTTGCACTTTGTGTACCAAGATAAAGGAAGCGGACGTTACAGGCCAAGAGTCAGCACCTGTTT
>SRSN01000259.1 GCA_004791645.1 Alcaligenaceae bacterium 429 | reverse complement strand
CCGGTTGAGAGAGCTGGAGCAGGAAATTTTGGCCAACGCTGGTGCCACTACCGAAAACCTGCGTGAAACACAGTTCGTGCCTGACCCAGCAGACCGGGCCACTATCGAAGAAGAACATGCACTGGAACTGCGTACCCGCGACCGTGAGCGCAAGCTGCTGAAGAAAGTACAGCAATCCATTGCCCTGATTGATGCTGGCGAATACGGCTGGTGTGAGGAAACAGGCGAACCCATCGGGTTGCAGCGCCTGTTGGCTCGTCCTACCGCCACCTTGTCTCTGGAAGCACAAGAGCGCCGCGAAAAACGTCAGAAGCTGTACGGGGACTAATCAGCGGTTTTTATATCGCTTTGCAGACCGCCCAGTTCTGTACGCTGTGCCACGCTAGCCCCGGCTACCGTGGCACAGTTATTTTCTGCTGACCTGACTCTTGAATTTATGGCATCCATCCCCATTTGCTAGAGTAAGAACAGTAAGGAATGTTATGGAACAATTTCACGCCACTACCATCATTGCCGTACGTCGCGGCGAGAACGTTGCCATTGGTGGCGACGGTCAGGTCACGCTGGGCAACATTGTCATCAAAGCCACAGCACGCAAAATTCGTAAACTCTACAGGAACTCCGTACTGGCGGGTTTCGCTGGCGCTACCGCCGATGCGTTCACCCTGCTAGAACTGTTTGAAGCCAAATTGGAAAAACATCAGGGTCACCTGATGCGAGCTGCCGTTGAGCTGACTCGTGATTGGCGTACCGATCGCGCCTTGCGCCGCTTGGAAGCCATGCTAATTGTTGCCGACAAAGAGCACACCTTGGTATTGACCGGAAACGGTGACGTACTTGAGCCTGAACACGGTATTGCCGCTATTGGTTCCGGTGGTTCGTACGCTCACTCCGCAGGTTTGGCCCTGGTGCAAAACACCGATATGGCTCCTGCTGACATCGTCAAAAAATCCTTGGAAATCGCTGGCGATCTTTGCATCTACACCAACGGCAACCACGTTATAGAAACGCTCTGACTTTCAAAGGCTGTATCATCATGTCCGCTACATCCATGACACCCGGAGAAATTGTCTCCGAGCTAGACAAACACATTGTTGGCCAAAATCGTGCCAAACGCTCCGTGGCCGTAGCTCTGCGTAATCGCTGGCGTCGTCAGCAGGTTCCCGAGCCCCTCAACCACGAGATCACCCCTAAAAACATTCTGATGATTGGGCCCACAGGCGTCGGTAAAACCGAAATCGCCCGCCGTTTGGCCAAACTGGCTAACGCGCCTTTCATCAAAGTCGAAGCCACTAAATTCACTGAAGTGGGTTATGTAGGCCGTGACGTAGAAACCATCATCCGTGATTTGGTTGATGCGTCCGTCAAGCAAACTCGCGAATTGGAAATGCGTCGCGTACGCAGCAAAGCTGAAGAGTCAGCAGAAGATCGCATCTTGGATGCGTTGGTTCCTCCTGCTCGTGACAGCTACGGCCAACCTGAACGCGAAGAAACTGGCGCACGCCAAACCTTCCGCAAACGTCTGCGCGAAGGCAAACTGGATGACACCGAGATTGAAATTGATGTGGCCCAAGTTATGCCACAAATGGAAATCATGGCGCCTCCAGGAATGGAAGAAATGACCGAGCAACTGCGCGGCATGTTTGCCGGCATGGGTCGTGACAAAACCAAAAAGCGCAAACTGCGTGTGAAAGAGGCCTTCAAGCTACTGGTAGACGAAGAGGCTGCTAAACACATCAACGAAGAAGAACTGCGTGCAGCGGCGGTACAAAACGCCGAGCAAAACGGTATCGTATTCTTGGATGAGATCGATAAGATCACATCTCGCGAAGGCAATACCAGCGGTGAAGTTTCTCGTCAGGGTGTGCAACGTGACTTGCTGCCATTGGTAGAAGGTACTACCGTCAACACCAAATACGGTGTGGTGCGTACCGACCATATTCTGTTCATTGCCTCCGGTGCGTTCCACTTATCTCGCCCGTCTGACCTGATCCCCGAGCTACAGGGCCGTTTCCCCATCCGTGTGGAACTGGACTCCCTAACTGCCGATGATTTCGTCTGCATTCTGTCTGATACCGATGCGTCGCTAACTAAGCAGTACACCGCGTTGTTGGCAACAGAAAACGTGCATTTGGACTTCACACCAGAAGGCATTCGTCGCTTGGCAGAGTTGGCTTTCGAAGTGAACGAGCGCACCGAGAACATCGGTGCACGACGCCTGTACACCGTGATGGAAAAACTGCTGGATGATCTGTCCTACGAAGCTGGTTCCAAAGCCGAACAGATAACCGTAGTGATTGATGCCGCTTACGTTGATGCACAATTGCAAGAAGCTGTGACGCACCAAGACTTGGCACGCTACGTGCTGTAAGTCTCTCATTGCTTTCAGCATCAACGAAACAGCCACCCAAAGGGTGGCTGTTTTCATATCAGGACTGTCCTTTTATCTGTAGCAAACTATAGGTCGCTCTGTACGACTCCCCTACAGATGCTCTACAACATGGAGCACAAACTAAATAGCCCTCTCTGTTTTGCCCATTCCCTATTACTAGGAAACGTGGCCACAGCGAGGGCTTCTATCTTTTACTACCTACGTTACTTATTTCTGAATACTGATCACCACGTACTCGTCGTTCTCGCGAATCGCCACAAAACGTACTTTATCACCAGGTTTTAAATCAGCCAGCAAGGTAGGATCAATACGGTAAACCAGCGTCATCGCCGGCAACCGTAAAACGTCAATCTCACCGTGTTTCAGCGTAATTTTGCCTGCACCGGGATCCACCCTGCGCACTTCGCCAGAGGCTCTGGCCTCTTGGGCAACACTCACACTTGAGAACAACGTCATGAATACTATAGCTAGTAAAGCACTTAGCTTACGCAAAGTTCGCAGCATCGTTTACACTCCTTTACGGCATGATGCATTATTGTAGCAGCCCGTTTTGACTACGCCGTATACGCGTATTTTCTGAATTATCGCACACAGTCTGTATGTCATACCCTCTTTCCTCTGGCTATATTTTACGCGAAGCTACGCTTCAAGACATTCCCCAAATCCATCAATTAATGACGGAAATGGCGACATTTGAAAAGTTGCTGGACACTTTCCAAGCCACAGAGCAAACCTTGCATGACAATATCTTCACGCAGCCTGCTGCTGTGAATTGCTTGGTCATTTGCCATCAGGATGCACCAGAAACTCTGGTGTCCTACATCATGTGGTTTCATAACTACTCTTCTTTCAGAGCCAAACGTGGCCTGTATCTGGAAGATATTTATATTGCCCCTGAACACCGCCGTCTGGGTTTGGGACAGCAAGTCTTGCAGTACTTGGCGCGCAAAGCGCTGGAGCTTGATTGTGCACGTTTTGAATGGGTAGTGTTGGACTGGAACCAAAGCGCGATTGAGTTCTACGAACACCTAGGTGCTTCAGTGTTGCCTGACTGGCGCATTGTGCGCATAGAAGGCTCAGCCCTAGAACATCTAGCACAAGCAGGCTAACACGTATGAGCGACAGGCTTTCCAGCATCACCACACGCACTGGCGACCAAGGCGAAACCAGCCTTGGGGATGGCCAACGCGTACCCAAGAACAGTTTGCGCATCCACGCCTTAGGCGAAGTGGATGAGTTAAACAGCATCATTGGGGTATGGCGCTGTGAGGCCTTACCGGAAGACGTTGATACCTTGCTCTCCCATATACAGCACCACCTATTCGATATGGGTGCTGAGTTGTGTATCCCTGGTCATGAAGCCATGCGCGACTCACAATTGGCTGAGCTGGATGACGCCATACTCGTGCTCAACGAACCGCTACCACCATTAAAAGAATTTATTCTGCCCGGAGGCAGTCGTGCTGCTGCACTGG
>SRSN01000025.1 GCA_004791645.1 Alcaligenaceae bacterium 429 | reverse complement strand
GTCTGGTTCTTGCTCGACGGTGGCAACGCGCAATCCACTGCTGCGCATGATTTGGCCGTCATCAGGCAGCAATCTGCCGTCAATAAGCTTCAATAGCGACGATTTCCCCGCGCCATTGCGACCAATTAAACCGTAACGCTCACCAGAATGAATGGTGAGGCTTGCGTTATCCAGCAAGGCATGATGGCCAAACGCCAGATGTATCCCAGAAAGGGTGACCAGATTGCTTGACATGCTGCTCCGTAAAAAATCTGAAGAAAGTCTGATATTGCTATTGTCGCAGGTTACAATGCATTTGTGAGGCAGGCTGGGTAATCGCGGTAGCAATATCGAGGAAGGTCCGGACTCCGTAGGGCAGGATAGCGGCTAACAGCCGTCCGATAAGTGGGCTTCGGTCTGCGAGTCGAGGAATAGGGCCACAGAGACGAGACTGCGACGAGGGCACAACATGTTGTGCACAGTAACGGCTATCTCCGTTACTTTGCTTTCTAGTAAGGCAGTCGTTGCAGGGTGAAACGCGGTAACCTCTATCCGGAGCAACATCAAATAGGCATACGTGAACCTTGTGTTCGAAGGGCGGCCCGCTCGAGTATGCGGGTAGATGGCTAGAGTGTGTCAGTAATGGCATGCCAAGATGAATGATTGCCGACCAGCGTGCTGGTTTACAGAATCCGGCCTATAGGCCTGTCTCACACTTCTTCTTCTTCTTCTTCTTCTTCTTCTTCTTCTTCTTCTTCCCTTTTCAAATCCCCTTTTTCTTCCATACTGCGTTCGCACAGTGGGTTCTGCACGTGTGTGCACTTTTCCTGTGTCAAAGCCTGTCAATTGTGAGGAAATGCAAGTTTTTGAGAGACGTTTTCCACTTTCTCCTAATAAACAACTTTTAGATTGGAATGCAATCTGTTGATTTATAGGGGTATTTTAAAATCGAACTTTTCTAAGAAAGTCAGCTAAGTGTTTGTTGTCATTGGAAAAAAATGCGTTTGCGTCTTGACCTTGACCACAGCATGGCTTAGAGTGGGGAAAAGTAGGTTTTTGTGTAAAAAAGTGGGAAAAAGAGCATGTTCCAAGGAAGCAATGCACTCACGTTGGATGCTAAAGGTCGAATCGCGATTCCGACCAGGCACCGTGACGCCTTGTTATCGGCGGAACAGGGACAACTCACTTTGACGCGGCACCCTGATGGCTGTCTTTTGATGTACCCACGTTCTGTGTGGGAAGAAAAGCGCCAACAGATTGCAGCGTTCCCCATGTCAGCTCGTGCATTGCAGCGTTTGATGCTGGGTAGCGCACAGGATGTGGACATGGATTCTGCTGGACGGATTTTGATTGCCCCTGAATTACGTACTGCCGTAGGGCTGGATCGTGATGCCATGTTATTGGGATTGGGTGGTCATTTCGAACTGTGGAATAGTGCCGAACTGGAGCGTCGCCAAGCAGCCGAACTGGCTGAAGGCATGATGTCTGATGTATTTGAACAGTTTTCTTTCTGAGTCGGCTAATGGAGCTACAGCATCGTTCCGTTCTCTTGGAGCCTACGGTAGCGGCTCTGGTGAATCCCGTATTTATGGCGCGGAGGCCAGAGTACCGTCCGGAACCCACGTATAGGTCCGGTGTATTTGTTGATGCCACGTTTGGACGTGGTGGTCATAGTCGAGAATTGCTACGCCACGTTGATGCCGATTCTCGCTTGTTTGTCATAGATAAAGATCCTGAAGCTATTGCTATTGCGAACGCGCTGGCAGCAGAGGATAAGCGTGTACGTGTAATACATGCAGGTTTTGAGTCAATGGTAGATGCACTGCGTGAGCATGGCGTGCACTCCGTTGATGGTGTCATGATGGACTTGGGTGTGTCTTCCCCCCAGTTAGATGATGCCGAACGAGGTTTCTCGTTCATGCGTAATGGCCCATTGGATATGCGCATGGATAACAGTAGGGGGCCGACCGCCGCTGAGTGGTTGGCTCATGCCGATGTCGATGAGATTAAGGAGGTCATCGCAGATTATGGCGAAGAACGGTTTGCTTTCCAGATTGCAAAGGCGATTACAAGTCGCCGCGAATCCTCACCGCTACGTACAACGCATGATCTCGCCGAGCTGGTCGCCAGTGTCGTCCGCTCGCGCGAAAAAGGTCATCACCCAGCCACCAGGACCTTCCAGGCTGTACGGATTTACCTCAACCGCGAGCTCGAGGAGCTTGCGCATGCGCTCCCGTTAATTCTGGAGTTGCTTAACCCAGGAGGACGTTTAGCGGTGATCAGTTTTCACTCATTGGAAGATCGCTTAGTGAAGCAATTCATGGCCGCGGCATCAAAGCCGGCCATGGTGCACTCGCGTCTTCCAATTGCTGAAAAAGACATGCCGCAACCTTGGTTGCAGTCATTGGGTCGTGTATTGCCAGATGACACCGAGGTTCAACATAACGTGCGCGCACGCTCAGCAGTACTGCGTGTGGCCGAACGTACCACCACGCCTTTGGAAGCCGACTGGCAAACCAAACTAGAGGCTGTTAAAGCCTATGCAACAGGTGGTGCTGGGAACAAGGGGAAGCGTAGATGACTATCCGTCTGCTCCTCGCGTTGGCATTGATGTTGTCAGCCATTTCCTTGGTAACGGCTCGTTATCAGGCGCGTGAGGGCTATGTGGCGGTAGAACGTTTGCGCAACCAAGCGCAAGCTCTAGATATAGAGTGGCGTCGTCTACAGTTAGAGCGGGCAGAATTGACCCGCAATGCTCGTATTGATCAAGTTGCCCGCAAAGACTTGCAGATGGTGACCGGAACCCCCGATCGTACTGTGTATTTACGGGGGCAGCAGCTAAGTTCCTTATCTTCTAGTGATGAGGAGGATTAGCATGAAACGCTTTGGTTATCACGATAATCCGGTCCTAGAAGGTCGCCTGCCCATGTGGCGGGCGAAGTTGGTTTTGCTGATGGTCATGATTGGCTTCGTGGCTTTGTTGGGTAAGGCACTGTATTTACAGGGGCTTTCCACTGAGTTTTTACAACAGCAAGGTGAGCGTCGCTACCAACGTACGATTGAATTGCCGCCTATGCGTGGCAAGGTGTTTGATCGCACAGGCAACGTGGTGCTGGCAAGTAGTATTCCAGTGAAAGCTGTGTGGGCTATTCCTGAAGATGCACGTCGCGCAACACCAGAACAGGTGGCTGCGCTGGCAGCGTTGCTGGAAATGCCAGTGGCTGATGTACAGAAACGTCTGAATATTGAAGACAAAAACTTTGTCTATATTCGTCGTCAGCTTGATATAGATGTGGCAGCAGAAGTGGCTGCGTTGCGCATTCCAGGTATTCACCAACAAGATGAAATGCGTCGGTCTTACCCAGAAGGTGAGAGCGTTGCGCACATTATTGGCTTTACCAATATTGAAGACCAAGGTATTGAAGGGATTGAACTGGCCTTTAATGCTGAATTGTCTGGTCAGTCGGGTTCACGTCGTGTGATTCGTGATCGTCTGGGTCGTATTGTGGAAGATGTGCGCGATGCCATTCCTCCTGTACACGGCACTGACCTGCGTTTGTCAGTAGACGCTGGTATGCAGTACGACACTTACTCAGTACTGAAGAATGCTGTAGAGACAAATAAAGCGGCAGCTGCAGCAGCGATTGTGTTGGATGTGCAAACAGGCGAAGTGCTGGCATTGGTGAACTTGCCTACGTATGACCCTAACGATCGTGCTGATCGTAAAGGTGGTGCACTGCGTAACCGTGTATTAACGGATACGTTTGAGCCGGGCTCTATCATGAAGCCATTCACCGTTGCGCTGGCGCTAGATAATAAAAAGATCACGACAGAAACCAAATTCAATACAGGTAATGGTACGTATCGCTATCAAGGGGCGACCATTACTGATGTGAGTCGTCATAACGGTACGCTGGATGCCGCAGGTATTTTGCGCCGATCCAGCAATATCGGGATGGCTATGATTTCAGAGCGTCTGACCTCTGAAGAAATGTGGAACAAATTTAATGAGCTGGGTTTTGGTCGTGTACCGCACACGCCTTTCCCTGGTGCAGCGGCAGGTAGGCTGCGTCCATGGGAGCGCTGGCGTCCTATTGAGCGGGCCACCATGGCGTACGGCTATGGGTTATCAGCGTCGTTGATTCAAGTCGCACAGGCCTATACGGCCTTTGCGCGTAACGGTGATGTGGTGTCGTTGTCGTTGCTGAAGCGTGATACCCAACCATCTAGCGTACAGGTATACACCCCAGAAGTAGCGCAAGAAGTGCGCCGTATGCTGCAAGCAGCAGCAGGCCCTGAGGGGGCTAGGTTAGCGCAGGTGAAGGGTTACACCGTTGCCGGTAAGAGTGGTACAGCACGAAAAATTGTGGATGGTAAGTACAGTAGATCAAGCTATAGAAGTTCATTCGTAGGCTTTGCTCCCGCTACCGATCCACGCATTGTTGTTGCGATCAGTATTGATGAGCCTAGAGCAGGTGGTTACTTCGGTGGTTTGATCGCGGCTCCCGTATTTTCTGAAATTGTTGCCAACAGTTTGCGCAGAATGGGTGTGCAGCCAGATGCACCGATTGAGTCGTTGGTGGCTGTAAGTGCCAATAGAGGTGAATAATGATAAATAAAACAACTAACCAAATTTTAGAGTGGTTGCATCAGCAAGTGTCGTCATCGGCCCAGCTGTGCTTGGACTCTCGTCAGATTGAAAAAGGGGATGTGTTCTTTGCATGTCCTGGCATCAGTGGTGATGGCCGCGATTTCATTGCTAATGCTGTAGCAAATGGTGCTGCAGCGGTGGTGCGTGAACAAAGCGATAAGCCTGCTACTGTAGATGTGCCTGTATTGGATATCGCGAACCTTAGCGATGTGCTGGGCGATGTGGCTCACCAATGGTGGGGGCGTCCTTCTGAGCAGATGAAGGTTATTGCGGTAACAGGTACAAACGGTAAAACATCTAGCGTGCAGTGGATCGCTGCGGCGCTAAATAACTCAGAAGTGCCTTGCGGAACCATTGGTACGCTAGGTGTGACGTTGCCTGATGGCACTAATTTGGGTGGCAAACTGACCACTCCTGATGTGCTGACTATGCATCGTAGTTTGGCCAAGCTGCGCGAAGCTGGCGCAAACCTGGTGGCCTTGGAAGCGTCGTCTATTGGCATTGTTCAGGGCCGCTTGAACGGCGTACATATTGCCATCGCTGCATTGACCAATTTGTCACACGACCATTTGGATTACCACCTGACCTTTGAGAACTACCAAGCTGCCAAAGCAAAATTGTTCCAATGGCCAGGTTTGGAAAGCATGGTGATCAATGCAGATGACGCTTTTGGTCAAACTGTGTTGGCAACAGCAGCTGAAGCCAGAAAAATCTCGTACTCCCTACAAAGTCGTGAAGCGGACGTGTTTGGGGATGACGTGCATATTGGTGGTGATGGTCAAGTCTTTAACTTGATTACGTCGCATGGTACTGCTCAAATTCTGACCCATTTGTTGGGTGAGCATAACGTGGCCAACTTGCTGTTGGTTTCTGGTGTGCTGCAAGAGCTGGGTTGGCCTGTAGCGAAAATTGCTCGTTTGATGGCAACGCTAGGCCCTGTTCCTGGTCGCTTGGAAATTGCTAAGTCTTTAAGTATTGCTAACCGAGCCATGCCATTACCGCTGGCGGTTGTGGATTACGCTCATACTCCTGATGCGTTAGAGCGTGCATTGGTGGCATTGCGTGCCGTAGCACAGGTACGCGGCGGTAAGTTGGTGTGTGTGTTCGGTTGTGGTGGTGATAGAGACACCGCTAAACGTCCGTTGATGGGTGGTATTGCTGCACGATTGGCGGATACCGTGATCGTGACTACCGACAACCCTCGCTCAGAAAAACCTGAACACATCATTGCGCAAATCGTGCAAGGCATTGAGGGCGAGCACGAAGTTATTGAAGACCGCGCACAAGCCATTCTGCAAGCGTTGTGGAGCGCTGAGGCTGCCGACGTCGTGTTGATTGCCGGTAAAGGCCATGAAGATTACCAAGAAGTAGCAGGCGAGCGTCATGTGTTTGACGATCGTCAGTGGGCTGCTTTTGCGCTGACATGGTTAAAAGGCGTAGATCTGTGTACAGACAGCCGCCAGTTACAGCCACAAAACTTGTTTGTAGCCGTGCGCGGTGAGCAGTTTGATGGTCATACCTATTTACAGCAGGTCGCAGAAAAAGGTGCGTGTGCAGCATTGGTTGAATACCGACAGCCAGAGATCAACCTGCCTCAGTTTGTGGTGGGTGATACGCGTCAAGCACTGTTGCGCATTGCTAAGGTGTGGCGTCAGCGTTTCTCTATTCCTGTGATTGCTGTGTGTGGTAGCAATGGTAAAACCACCACTAAAGAAATGATCGCCGCGATTCTGCGTGAAAGCTTGGGGGCGGATAATTTCGTGGCTACGCTTGGCAACCTGAACAATGACTTGGGTGTGCCGCTGTCCGTATTGCGTTTGCGTGATACCCATCAAGCCGCTGTGTTTGAGTTGGGTATGAATCACCCAGGAGAAATTGCGGTATTGGCTGATGTGGCCAGACCAACCATTGCATTGGTGAATAACGCCCAGCGTGAACACCAAGAGTTTATGCACACTGTACAGGCAGTGGCAGAAGAAAACGGCAGTGTTTTCAGCTACCTGTCCGAAGACGGTATTGCTGTGTTCCCCGGTGACGATGCATACACTGCATTGTGGCAAGACTTGGCTGCAGGCAAAAAAGTGCTGACTTTTGGTTTCGGTGACGGGTTGGCTGTGTATGCAGAAAGCATTCAAGTGAATCCGGCGCACACACGTTTCCAACTGCACGTTCAAGCTGAAGATGCAGCCATCAAACTGCCAGTTCCTGGCGTGCATAATTTGCGTAACGCTTTAGCGGCTACGGCGTGTGCAGTGGCTGCAGGCGCTGAATTATCTGCTGTCGTTGCTGGGTTACAGGCCTTTAAGCCTGTGAGTGGTCGTATGCAGCCTAAATCAGTGGTAGAGGGCTACCAGCTGATTGATGACAGCTATAACGCTAATCCTGATTCGGTACGTGCCGCTATTGATGTGCTGGCCGAACTAGACGGCCGCACAGTATTGGTATTGGGCAATATGGGTGAAATTGGCGAGACTCGCCAAGCGGCTCATGCTGAGGTAGGCCAGTACGCGAAAGAACGCGGTATTCAACACCTATTGGTCATAGGCTCTGATGCGATGTTTGCAGCCGAAGCTTATGGTGATGATGCAGAACATTTTGAAAGCATGGAGGATTTGCAAAAGCAGTTGATCGCTTTGATGCCAGCCCATGTATTGGTTAAAGGGTCGCGTACAGCACGTATGGAGCGTGCGGTACAGGCATTGGAACAACATTTTGCAATAACAGAGGGAGCTCAGAATGCTTCTTGAGCTGTCACGTTGGCTCGCGGAGTCACACATACGCGCTTTCGGGGTATTTGAATACATTACCCTGCGAGCGCTGCTTGCTGCTGCCACATCCTTGATCATTGGGTTGTGGTGTGGGCCTTGGGTGATCCGTAAATTGACAGAAATGAAGATAGGCCAAGCTGTACGCAGCTATGGGCCTGAGTCCCACCTGCAGAAAAATGGCACACCAACAATGGGGGGTGTGTTGATCCTGATCTCCGTAGGTATTAGTACCTTGCTGTGGGCCGACTGGACTAACCGCTTTGTGTGGGTAGTGTTGTTGGTGACTTTCGGCTTTGGTTGGATTGGTTGGGCAGATGACTATAAAAAAGTCGTGAACCACGATCCAGAGGGTATGTCCTCACGCCAGAAATTCTTTTGGCAAGCACTGATCGGTATTGTGGCAGCGGTGTACTTGAGTTTTGCGGTGGCTGCTCCAGCAACCGTAGACCTGTGGCCATTGTTTAAAGATTGGGTGTTGAGTGGTTTCACTATGCCACTGCCTACTCGTGCTGACTTGATTGTTCCGTTCTTTAAGAGCGTGAGTTACCCACTGGGTGTATTTGGCTTTGTAGCACTGACCTGGTTTGTGATTGTGGGTTCCAGTAATGCCGTGAACCTGACTGATGGTTTAGATGGTTTAGCCATTATGCCTACCGTGATGGTGGGCGCTGCATTGGGTATTTTTGCCTATGTAGTGGGCCGTGTGGATTACTCCAAATACTTGCTGTTCCCCTACATTCCAGGTGCCTCTGAGCTGATGGTGATCTGCGCGGCAATAGGTGGAGCAGGGTTAGCATTTTTGTGGTTTAACGCGTACCCAGCACAAGTATTTATGGGTGACGTGGGCGCGCTGGCCTTGGGTGGTGCCTTAGGTACTATCGCTGTGATCGTACGTCAGGAAATTGTGTTTTTCATCATGGGCGGGGTGTTTGTTGTAGAAACCTTGTCCGTCATGATGCAGGTGATGTGGTTCAAGTACACCAAAAGGCGGTATGGCGAAGGGAGGCGGTTCTTTAGGATGGCCCCATTGCATCACCACTTTGAAGTAAGTGGCTGGAAAGAAACCCAAGTAGTAGTACGTTTTTGGATTATCACCATCATGCTGGTCATGATTGGCTTATCGACACTGAAATTACGATGAACAACTATCACTTCCCCTCGTTGCGTACCGACGGCCTGACCCTAGTTCTAGGGTTGGGGGAGTCTGGTATGGCTGCGGCGCGCTGGTGTGTAGAGCGAGGCGTTTCTGTGCGCTTGGCGGATACGCGCGCAACGAATGCAGCGGCGCAAGCGTTGCAGGAAGAGTATCCACAACATGTGAGTTTGTGCCTAGGTACACAAGCATTGGAAAACTCCGTGTTGGATGGCGTGCATAGCTTGGTGATTAGTCCCGGCTTGTCCCCTGAGCAAGCAGGTGTCAAAGAGCTGTTGGCTTATGCAGCGCAGCAGGGTATTGATACCCTGAATGAGACTGAATTGTTTGCTCGTGCATTAAATGACATGGCTGAGCAGGGCTATCAGCCTAAAGTGGTTGCTATTACAGGTACGAATGGCAAAACCACCGTGACAGCACTGACACGCTTTATGTTTGAGTGTGCAGGGATGTCTGCAGTTGCTGCGGGCAATATCAGCCCAGCAACGATTGCTGCACTGCGCCAGCACTTGAATGATGACACCTTGCCAGAAGCATGGGTGTTAGAGCTGTCTAGCTTCCAGCTGCATAGTCTGCATTCATTGCGTGCTGATGCAGCATGTGTGCTGAATATTAGTCAGGATCACTTAGATTGGCATGGTTCGATGGAAGCTTACGTAGCTGAAAAAGCTCGCGTGTTTAGCTTCGCTAAGTGCCATATTGTGAATAGAGACGATGCGGCTACGGTAGCCATGGTGAGCGATATACGTGCTTTGCATGTGCGCTCTTTTGGTGCGAGTGCTCCTGTATTGCAAGGCGATATGGGTTTGCAAGACGAGTCTAGCTTGAGTTGGCTAGCTGTAGGCGAGCCAGAGCCTAACCAAGGCGAACGGCAACCTGCTGCGACGGTGCAGGCGTTGATTCCTGGCACAGCACTGCGTATCCGTGGTCAACATAACGTAATGAATGCCCAAGCTGCATTAGCATTGGTTCGTGCCGCTGGTTTGGATTGGGAACCTGCATTGGATGCGCTGCGTAAATACGCCGGTGAGCCACACCGTGTAGAGCTGATTCGTCATATTCAAGGCGTGCAATTCATCAATGACAGCAAAGGTACTAACGTAGGTTCTACGGTAGCCGCTTTACAGGGCTTTGATCAGCCAATGGTGCTGATTGCTGGTGGTGAAGGTAAAGGTCAGGATTTCACTCCGTTGGCACAAGCCGTGGCCAAATCTGCTGTGGTGGCTGTGGTGTTGATTGGTCGCGATGCACCTATTTTGGAAAAAGCCTTACAGCAAGAATCCACCACACCTATAGTGCATGCCTCGTCGTTGGATGAGGCGGTACGCATGGCCTACGAGCGTGCGCCTGAGCATGGCATGGTGCTGTTGTCACCCGCCTGCGCAAGCTTCGATATGTTCAAAAGCTACGAGCACCGTGGCCACTGTTTTGTGGAAGTGGTGCAAGAGCTAGCGCTGGATGAGGGAGAGGTAGCATGAGTCTATTTGCCGACCTGACCTCTAGCGTAAACGCTGTTCGGCCTGGCCGCACAGCGTTGCCGGCATTTGATGTTGCATTGCTGGCAGCTGGTGTGGTGTTGGCGGCATTTGGCTTGTTGATGGTGTACTCGGCTTCTATCGCATTGGCAGATGGCCCACGTTATGAAAGCTATGGACGTTACTACTTTGTTATACGCCATGTGATCTTTTTGACCATCGGTTTGGTGTTCGCGTTACTGGCAGTGAATCTTCCAATGCGCGTGTGGCACAAGCTAGCTATTCCACTGTTCTTATTAGCCGTGGTGATGTTGATGGTGGTCTTGGTGCCAGGTATTGGGCGTGAAGTGAATGGTGCGCGACGTTGGTTGCCATTAGGGCCGGTGAACTTCCAGCCTTCAGAATTGATGAAAGTGGCGATTCTGCTGTTTGCTGCTGATTACACCGTTCGTAAAAAAGAACATATGCAAACTTTCTTGCGCGGTTTCTTGCCTATGGCAATGACGCTAGCTGGCGTAGGTTTGCTGCTGTTGATGGAGCCTGACTTGGGGGCGTTCATGGTGATCGTAGCGATTGCTGTGGGCATTATCTTCATCGGCGGTTTGAACGTGAAATTGTTCGCTAGCCTCTTGGGCAGCATGGTGGTGAGTTTCTTGCTGCTGATCTGGCTATCACCCTGGCGTAGAGAACGTATTTTTGTGTATTTGGACCCATGGAATCCCGACAACGCGTACGGCAGTGCATACCAGTTGTCGCACTCATTGATTGCTTTAGGGCGCGGTGAGTGGTTTGGCGTAGGTTTGGGGTCTAGCGTAGAAAAGCTGCACTACCTGCCTGAGGCCCATACTGACTTTATTGTGGCTGTAATTGGCGAAGAGCTAGGGTTTGTTGGTGTGGCTGTTCTGATTTTGCTCTTTGGCTTCATCGTATGGCGCGGTTTTGAAATTGGCCGCCAAGCCTTGGCGATGGACAGACAGTTCAATGCCATGGCGGCACAAGGTGTGGCCATTTGGTTTGGTGTGCAGGCCTTTATCAATATTGGTGTGTGTTTGGGCTTGTTGCCTACTAAGGGTTTGACTCTGCCGATGGTGAGCTATGGTGGTTCCGGAATTATTGCCAACTTGGTGGCCTTTGCCATCATGTTGCGCGTGGATTATGAAAACCGCAATTTGATGAGGGGGAAACGCACATGAGCAAAACCCTGTTAATCATGGCGGGTGGTACAGGTGGGCACATTATGCCGGGCTTGGCTGTGGCGCATGAAATGCGTGCACGTGGCTGGCGGGTGGTATGGATGGGGCATCCTGAGCGTATGGAAGGTGAGTTGGTGCCTGAGCATGGTTTTACTTTAGAACCATTGCGCTTTGCTGGTGTACGCGGCAAAGGGGTAAGCACACTCGTTAAATTGCCATTGACGTTATTCAAAGCATGTAGCGCTGCTGCTGGTGTGTTGAAACGTGTACAGCCTGATGTCGTACTAGGCATGGGGGGTTACGTGGCGTTTCCTGGTGGCTTGATGGCTGCCATGAAACGTATTCCATTGGTCATACACGAACAAAATGCAGTAGCGGGTACGGCTAACCGTTGGTTAGGTAAGCTGGCGAGTAAAACACTAGTAGGCTTTCCGGGGGCATTGCCCGGTGCCGTGATGGTGGGCAACCCTGTACGCGCAGCGTTCCGTAATGTTGCTCCCCCTGAGCAGCGTCTGGCTGGCCGTCAAGGCAAGCTGAAGCTGTTGGTAGTGGGTGGTAGCTTAGGCGCTGCTGTGCTGAACCAAACTATTCCTGCTGCGTTGGCGACTATAGATCCAGCGCAGCGACCAGAAGTATTGCATCAAGCAGGCAAGCAACATATTGATGATGTGCGCAAGCGTTATGCAGATGCTGGCGTCAAAGCAGAGTGCACGGCCTTTATCGGTGATATGGCGCAAGCCATGGCGCAGGCAGATTTGCTAATCTGTCGCGCTGGTGCCATGACCGTTGCAGAAGTGGCAGCGGCTGGGGTGCCTGCGCTGTTCATTCCATTGCCACACGCAATTGATGATCACCAAACGGCAAATGCTCAGTATTTGGCGGGTTGTGGTGCTGCATGGTTGCAGCCACAACGTGAGTTCACTGTCGAGTGGTTGGCGCAGTGGCTAACAGAAAGAACCCATGATGAATTACTGCGCACGGGTGTCCATGCGCAAGAACACGCCCAGTTGCACGCAACAGAACAAATCGCGAATGCGTGCGAACAGTTGGTAAGGAGGGCGGTATGAAGCACCGCATTAAGCACATACATTTTGTAGGGATAGGCGGCTCAGGCATGAGCGGTATTGCCGAGGTGATGTTGAACCTTGGTTATGCGGTGAGTGGGTCGGACATACAGGAAAGCGCGATTACGCGTCGCCTGTCAGAGTTGGGTGCGCGCATTGTGATTGGTCATAATGCCGAGAACGTGCAAGGTATGGGGGCGATTGTGACCTCTACCGCTATTGCCGGTGATAACCCAGAAGTATTAGCAGCACGTGCAGCACGTATTCCGGTGGTGCCTCGCGCGTTGATGTTGGCTGAACTCATGCGATTGAAGCGCGGTATTGCCGTCGCGGGTACGCATGGCAAAACCACGACTACCAGCTTGGTGGCCAGTGTATTGGCAGCCGGTGACTTAGACCCTACCTTTGTGATTGGTGGCCGCTTGAACTCGGCTGGTGCCAACGCACGTTTGGGCCAGGGTGACTACATTGTGGTAGAAGCAGATGAGTCAGATGCTTCCTTCCTGAGCCTGTTGCCTGTGATGGCGATCATCACCAACATCGACGTAGACCATATGGATACCTATGGTCACGATGTTGCACGTTTGAAAAGTGCATTTATTGACTTCACACACCGACTGCCATTTTATGGCAGCGCCGTGTTGTGTATGGATGATGCCAACGTACGCGAGATTATTCCTTTTGTGTCGCGTCCAGTAACCACCTACGGTATTGAGCAGCCTGCACAAGTTCGAGCAGTGAATTTGCGCTGTGTGGGTACATGTATGCACTTTGATGTAGAGCGTCAAGGTAGCACGGGCATGTTGCCTACGCTGTCCATCGTACTGAACTTGCCAGGTAACCATAACGTACTGAATGCCTTGGCAGCGATCGCTGTAGCGACAGAGCTGGGCGTACCTGATGCTGTTATCGCTAAAGCACTCAGCGAGTTTACTGGTGTGGGTCGTAGATTCTCACAAGTGGGTGAGTTTGATGTGCCTGAGCGCAACGGTGGTGGCAGCTTTACCGTAATTGATGATTACGGCCATCACCCCAACGAGATGGCTGCTACATTAGCGGCTGCGCGTGGCGCATGGCCCGAAAGACGCATTGTTTTGGCCTTCCAGCCACACCGTTACACCCGTACTCGCGACTGCTTTGAGGACTTCGTGAGCGTGTTGGGGAATGCGGATGCTGTCTTGCTAACCGAAGTGTATGCCGCAGGTGAGAAACCGCTGGTAGCGGCTGATGGTCGTTCCTTGGCCAGAGCTATTCGTGTAGCAGGTCGAGTGGAGCCTGTGTTTGTGGCAGAAATCGAAGAGCTGCCACGAGCCATATTGGATTTTGTACGTGATGGTGATGTGGTGATCACGATGGGTGCAGGCAGCATCAGTCGTGTACCCGCACGTTTAGGGGAAATAGAATGACGCAGAGTTTTGGTAAGGTTGGCGTACTGTACGGTGGCCATTCCGCTGAACGTGAGGTTTCTCTGATGTCCGGTCAGGGTGTGCATGATGCCTTGCGTAGCAAAGGTGTAGACGCGCATTTGTTTGATACCGGTGAGCGCTCGTTGGCCGAGTTGGCCGAGCAAAAATTTGATCGCGTATTCATCGCGCTTCATGGCCGTTATGGTGAAGACGGTACCTTGCAAGGTGCGTTGGAAATGCTGGGCATTCCTTACACCGGTAGCGGTGTGATGGCATCTAGTGTGGCCATGGATAAAGTCATGACCAAGCGCATTTGGATGCAGAAAGGCTTGCCTACACCAGCATTTGAGTTGCTGGATAGCGATGCTGAATTGGCTGGTCTGGACCAACGCTTAGGCTTGCCTTTCATCATGAAGCCACAGCACGAAGGTTCTACTGTAGGTTTCTCCAAAATTGATAACGTAGAGCAGATTTCTGCGGGCTACGCCTTGGCTGCACGTTTTGACCATGTGTTGGCTGAGCGTTTCATTAAAGGTCGTGAGCTGACTGTACCTGTTTTGGGTGTGGGTGAAAGTGCTCGTGCATTGCCAGTGATTGAGATCGTAGCGCCAGGTGGTAACTACGACTTCGAACACAAATACATCAGTAATGAAACACAGTACTTCTGTCCTGCAGATTTGCCTGAGGCCCTGAGTCAGGAAATCCGAGAAATCACCCGTCAGGCTTTCTTAGCGCTGAATTGTGAAGGTTGGGCACGTGCTGACTTTATGCTGGACGAGCAGAATCGTCCTTGGCTGTTGGAGATCAACACATCCCCAGGCATGACCAGCCACTCTTTAGTACCAATGGCCGCTAAGGCTGAAGGTATTAGTTATGCGGATCTGTGTGTACAGATTCTGTCTATGGCTAGCTTGAAAGTACGTGCAGTTGCGCGTCTTGAGAAATAGGAGCCTCTAGATGTTTGCTGACGCTCGCCTCACTAATTTTGTTGCCAATGTGCTGGCTTTGCTAGCCGTGGCCGCAATAGTGGTGGCGGTCGTCATCTGGAGTGTGCGTAGGCCGTACTTTGTCATCAAGACAGTACAGATAGAGGCTGTGCAGGATGAAAACCTGAACTACGTCACACCCGCAACAGTAGGGGCAACTATTGCTGGACGATTGAATGGTGATTTTTTCACTATTGATTTGGATAGCACTAGAAAACTGATTGAAACCGCTCCCTGGGTACGACGCGCACAAATTAAACGTGTGTGGCCAGATACCTTGTTGGTACGCATAGAGGAACAACAACCGCTGGCGTACTGGAACGAAAACGAAATGATCAACACCTGGGGCGAGGCGTTTGCCGCGAACGAAGGCGTGTTGGATGACGAGTTGGTACTGCCCCAGTTGTTTGGGCCACCAGCATCCGAGCGTTTGGTCGTGCAGCGTTATGCCGAGGTGGCAAGGTGGATGGCGCCTTTGGGGGCGAACATTCGTGAGATTACCTTGAGCCCGCGTTATGCGTGGGAAGTTGTGCTAGCAGATGGCATGCGATTGAACTTAGGGCGTGATCCTGCAGCAGATAGTGCTGACTTACACGGTAGAGCCGGTGCGTTGCCTTTTGCTGCCAAGATGGAACGCTTTGTGCAAGCTTGGCCAGCACTGATGGAGCGTCTGGATAACCGCCAGATTGCCAGTGCTGATTTACGTTACACCAATGGGTTTGCCATTACCTTGGCTCCCCAAACATCAACTCCAGTGAAACCATAATTAATATGACCCGTGACATTAAAGACTTAATCGTTGCACTTGATATCGGTACCAGTAAAGTGGTCGCCGTGGTGGCGGAGATCCTGCCAGAAGGGCGCTTCGAAGTACTGGGGTTGGGGCAGCATGAATCGCAAGGCATGCGTAAAGGGGTAGTGGTCAACATTGAAACTACCGTGAACTCCATCCAGCGTGCACTGGAAGAAGCCGAGTTGATGGCCGATTGCAAAATCCGTGAGGTGTATACCGGTATTGCAGGCAGCCACATCACCAGCTTTAACTCCAGCGGCATGGTGGCGGTGAAAGACAAAGAAGTGACTGCAATGGATGTGGCTCGTGTGATAGAGACAGCTAAAGCAGTCAATATTCCTACTGACCAGCAAGTGCTGCATGTGCTGACTCAAGAGTTCATTGTGGATTCGCAAGAAGACATTAAAGAACCTATAGGTATGAGCGGCTTGCGTTTGGAAGTGCGTGTGCACATTGTGACGGGTGCGGTAAGCGCAGCGCAGAACATTGTTAAATGTGTGCGTCGTTGTGGTCTGGAAGTACAAGACCTGATCTTGCAGCCATTGGCTTCCAGCTTGTCCTGCCTAACTTCTGACGAGAAAGAGTTGGGTGTAGTGCTGGTAGATATTGGTGGTGGTACTACAGATATCGCGATCTATACCGGTGGTGCGATCCGCCATACTGACGTGATTCCTATTGCTGGCGACCAGATCACTAGCGATATCGCCGCCATGTTGCGTACACCTACACCGGATGCGGAAGAGATCAAACTGCGCTTCGGTTTGGCTAAACAAGTGTTGGCGCATGACGATGAAATGATTGAAGTACCTGGCTTGGGCGATAGGCCTAACCGTCAGGTGAAGCGCCAAGCGTTGGGCGCCATTATCGAACCACGTGTGGAAGAGCTGTTCACCTTGGTACAGCAAAGCCTGCGTGAGTCTGGTTATGAAGATTTAGTGTCTTCTGGCATCGTGCTGACTGGTGGCTCGGCTATGTTGCCTGGCATCGTAGAACTGGCAGAAGACGTATTCCTGAAACCTGTGCGAGTGGCCGTTCCAGCCTACGAAGGCAGTTTGGCTGATGTGATGCGCAACCCACGGTTTTCTACAGTAATGGGTTTGTTGACGGAAGCGCGTATGCAAAATGCGCGTGGTCGCAAAGTGGCTCAGCAGAAAGGTAGTGTGAAGTCTCTGCTGGCTCGTATGAAAGAGTGGTTCATGAATTAAGCAGTACCGCATTCACCTAGGTGAATGTGTTAGGTGGAAGGAGGCGTTTCAATAGCCTTGCGAGCTCAGCGCTGGCAACGATATTGAAGCAATTCTTAAATATGCAGCATCGGGGGGCAAGTTAACTTGCCAGATACTTAAAGTGAGGGAGTCGGAAATGATGAACTTTGAAATGTTGGAAACTGACAGCAATGCGACTGTCATTAAAGTAATTGGGGTGGGTGGCGCTGGTGGTAATGCCGTCAACCACATGGTCCGTTCTGGCGTGCAAGGTGTGGAATTTGTATGCGCCAATACAGATGCTCAGTCATTGGGTAGCAGCGAAGCTTCTATACAAATCAGTTTGGGTAACACAGGTCTAGGGGCTGGCGCAAAACCTGAGCAAGGTCGTACTGCAGCTGAAATGGCTCGTGAGCAAATCCGTGGTGCGTTGAATGGCGCTCACATGGTGTTCATTACTGCTGGTATGGGTGGTGGTACGGGTACAGGTGCTGGTCCAGTAGTGGCTGAAGTAGCCAAAGAGCTGGGTATTCTGACTGTGGGTGTAGTGACTAAGCCTTTCGAGTTCGAAGGTGCACGTCGCATGCGCATGGCAGAAGAAGGTATCAATGAGCTGTCCAAGCACGTGCATTCCTTGATCGTAGTATTGAACGAAAAACTCTACGACTTGATGGACGAAGATGCCACTCAGGAAGATTGCTTCAAGGCCGCTGACGACGTGTTGCATAACGCGTGTGCCGGTATTGCCGAGATTATCAATGTAGAAGGTAACGTGAACGTCGACTTCGAAGACGTGAAAACCATTATGGGCGAGCAAGGCCAAGCCATGATGGGTACAGCCGTCGCAACCGGTGAAAACCGTGCGCGCGAAGCCGCTGAGCGTGCTATTGCTTGCCCACTGCTAGAAGGCGTGGATTTGCACGGTGCGCGTGGCATGCTGGTGAACATTACTTCGGGCCGCAACCTGAAATTGCGTGAAACACGCGAAATCATGGATACCATCCGTGGCTATGCAGCTGAAGATGCAACAGTAATCTTCGGTACAGCCTACGATGACTCCATGGGCGATGCTCTGCGCGTAACCGTGGTAGCAACAGGTTTGGGCCGTGTCCAAGCTAAACCACAGTTGGTACAGAACAACGAACAAGTACTGCGTACAGGTACTGATAACGAGCCAGTTAGCGGTTTTGACTACGCTCAAGCAGAAGTGCCTGCAGTCATTCGTAATCCACGTAGCCAAGCGTCTGCTCAAGTACGTGCGTTGGAAACAGCCGGAATGGATCACTTTGATATTCCAGCTTTCCTGCGTAAACAAGCAGACTAAGTGATAGAGTAAACACATATCCCCCGATTCATGTGTAGACTCTCGCACGGTAGCGCATCACCTAGGGGTGATGCGCTACAAGCGTATGTATGAAACGGAACTAACTGTCATTTCTTCACACTAATAAATCAGTGTGGCAAAGCCATTAACGGTACAATGGCTAGTTATAAAAAATTTACTAAGCAAGAACATTGACCATGTTACGTCAACGCACCATAGCCAAAACCGTTCGCACTAAAGGGGTAGGATTGCACTCCGGCCGACGGGTGGAAATTACAATGCGTCCGGCTGCTCCTAATACCGGAATTGTGTTTCACCGCATCGATTTACCCGAAGTGGTAGATTTGCCTGCTCGTGCTGATCAGGTAGGTGGTACGCGTATGGCGTCCGTGTTGCAACAAGGCTCTGTACAAGTGTCTACTGTTGAACACTTGATGTCCGCTTTGGCGGGCTTGGGCATTGATAACTTGCACATAGACCTGACGGCAGAAGAAGTTCCCATCATGGATGGTAGCGCGGGTACGTTTGTGTACTTGCTGCGTTCTGCAGGGCTAGAAGAGCAAAGCGCACCTAAGCAGTTTTTGCGCGTGTTGAAGCCTGTGGAAGTGTCTGAAGGCGAAGGTAAAGATAAGAAATGGGCGCGTTTAGAACCGTATGATGGTTTTGCGCTACGTTTTTCCATTGATTTCCATCACCCCGCAATTAACGCAACAGCTAACTTTGCTGAAGTGGATTTTGCCAAAGACTCCTATGTGAAAACCATCGCCAGAGCGCGTACGTTTGGTTTTGCAAGTGAAGTAGAGGCAATGCGAGCCGCTGGTTTAGCGCGTGGTGGTAGTCTGGATAACGCGATTGTGCTGGACGAGTTCCGTGTACTGAACTCTGATGGTTTGCGTTACGAAGATGAGTTTGTAAAACACAAAATTCTGGATGCTATCGGTGACTTGTATCTGATAGGTCATCCTTTGGTGGCTAGGTATGTGGCCAACAAGTCTGGGCACGGTTTGAATAACCTGCTCGCACGTACTCTACTGGCTGATGAAGAAAGCTGGGAACTGGTTACTTATGACAAAGCTGAGCCTGTGGCAGCGGCATTTAGTCATGAGTGGAAGCTAGTGTGACGGGGTCACCATAGTAGAAGTACAAGAGGATCAATCATGGCCCGGACTGTTTAAGTCGGGCCATGATTTTTAATAAGCTTAGCAATAGCGGTGGCCAGTGGCCCAGGCTCCAACGACTGGTGTAAGTCTTGGAAAGCGTCTAGTGCTTGAGCATCCAGTGGCTGCACATTACGTGCAGGTTTGGGAAGGTGACTGTTGGTACCCAAACTGGCTTGCACCATCACCTGCACGTCAGTCAGTTTCCAGCCCACTTCGTGTAGACACTGCAATATAGATGTAGAGCACTGCCGTAATCTAGCCGCATAGGCTGGTGAGGGAACTGCTAAGGTAATTCGTTGTCCTTCTATATGGGCAACTTTGCAATGCGTATCTGCAGCAAAACGTACTTTCTGGTGTAGCAGTTCTTCAATTGCTAAGAATTGATTGGCGGTAGCCAGCACCGTTGAGCTGTTTCGATCATGACGTAACCATTCCAAGGCTAGTTCAGAAGCCTTATGGGAACGAGTAGAGCGGCGTGGCGTGAAAGTAGATGCCATAACAGAAGTAAGAAAGGAAAAGCAGTGAAACAGCCGACTAGCCCCAAAGCAGTACACAGCCGACATCGTAGTTTGATGATAACGTTGATTGTAGTGCTTGGGATAGCGCTCTCCGCCGGTATAGGGGCCTGGATACAATATAAGATCAGTGCCAAGCCTGCGTTGAGCCCAGAACAAGAACAAGCGTTGAGTGCCCAGTTATCTCGGGATTCCGCTTATGTGCGTGAAAGTATGCGACAGATGGCTGAGCGTGTGGGTACGTTGCAAGCGCGTCTTTCTCAAATGGATACGCTCACCCGTAGATTGGCTGAAAAAGCCGGCGTTAATGCCGATGTATCCGAGGTGACGGATGCCATTAACGGTGAAGAATCCACCGAGCTAACCGTAGCATTGCCTGACGATTGGAGCGCTGAAGGCTTGGGGCGTGAGTTAGATGGTTTGATGGCGCAAATGAACAATCAGCAAGACTGGCTGCAAATGCTGGATATGGTGATGGTGAGTCAAGCAGGTACTGAGGCGTTGGTGCCGACAGTGCATCCTGTGGACGTCAGTTACATGAGCTCACCATTTGGTTGGCGCCTACACCCAATTTCAGGTCGTCAGAAATTACACGAAGGAATGGATTTCGCAGCCCCTATTGGTACACCGATTGTGGCAGCTTCAGGTGGCATTGTGATCGAGTCCAGATATAAACCTGGTTATGGCAAAACCGTAGAGATAGATCATGGAAATGGTTTGGTAACGCGCTACGCTCATGCTTCTTCGCTGATTGCAAAGTTAGGTGATGTGGTGGAAAAAGGCCAACTTATTGCCCGTGTTGGCAATACAGGACAAGTGACCGGAGCGCATTTGCACTTCGAGGTATTGCGGCAAGGAACACCTATAGATCCCGCCTCTTTTTTGCCTAAAGTGGATGAGAGCAACACATTGTTTGCAAAGAATAGCGAACAAGAGGCAAGCGATTAGGCCTCAGGTGCGTTAAACTCTATCAATTTCCTGCTGCTTTTCTTTTAACGCTCAGATTAAAGGGATGCGGGAGCATCAGTAGGTGCTGCCCGTGTGACACGATACAAGAATGGTTTCATTGCTCAAAAAGCTTATTGGCAGCCGCAACGACAGGTTGCTACGACAATACCGTAAACAGGTTTCGCAGATTAATGCGTTAGAGCCTGAGTACGCCGCCCTCAGCGATGACGCGCTGCAAGGCAAGACTGCTGAATTTAGACAGCGGTTGGCCGATGGCAAATCTCTGGATGGGTTATTGCCTGAAGCTTTTGCCGTAGTCCGTGAGGCCAGTAAGCGTGTGTTCGGCATGCGTCACTTTGACGTGCAGTTGCTGGGTGCGATTGCATTGCACTACGGCAAGATCGCTGAGATGCGTACGGGTGAAGGTAAAACATTGATGGCCACCTTGGCTGTTTACCTGAACGCGCTGCCTGCTAAAGGCGTACACGTAGTGACGGTCAACGATTACTTGGCACGACGTGATGCGGACCAAATGAGCCGTCTGTACAACTTCTTGGGTTTGTCCGTTGGGGTGGTTGTTCCTCAGCAAGACAACGAAGAGAAAAAAGCCGCGTACCAGGCAGATATTACTTACGGTACAAACAACGAATACGGCTTTGATTACTTGCGCGACAACATGGAATATCGCGCAGAAGATCGCCGTCAACGTAGTTTGTCCTACGCCATTGTCGACGAGGTGGACTCCATCTTGATTGATGAAGCGCGTACACCACTGATCATTTCTGGTCAGGCTGACGACAATACCGAGCTGTACAAGGCTATGAATGTGGTGCCTTCCATGCTGACACGCATGAAAGAAGAGCCTAAGCCACACGAGCCAGAGCCTGAAGGCGATTTCTGGGTAGATGAGAAAGCCCAGCAAGTACACATTTCTGAAGCAGGCCACGAGCGTGCCGAACAGATTTTAGTAGAAATTGGTCTGCTGCCAGTAGGCGAATCTCTGTATGACCCACGTCATATTTCGCTGATGCACACTTTGTTGGGTGCGTTGCGCGCGCATAACTTGTTCTTCCGCGATCAGCAGTATGTTGTGCAGAACGACGAAGTGGTCATTGTGGACGAGTTCACCGGCCGTTTGATGGTAGGTCGTCGTTGGTCAGACGGTTTGCATCAGTCTGTAGAAGCCAAAGAAGGCGTGCGTATTCAGAACGAAAACCAGACGCTGGCTTCTATTACCTTCCAGAACTACTTCCGTATGTACGACAAGCTGGCCGGTATGACGGGTACAGCCGATACAGAAGCCTACGAGTTCCAAGAGATTTATGGTCTGGAAACCGTGATTATTCCTACCAACCGCCCAATGGTGCGTGTGGATCAGAATGATCAGGTCTACAAAACCGACCAAGAAAAATACGCGGCCATCCTGAATGACATCAAAGATTGTTATGAGCGTGGCCAGCCTGTATTGGTAGGTACTACCAGTATCGAAAACTCCGAGCTGCTTTCCAATATGTTGAATGCAGCGAAGATGCCACATGAAGTGTTGAACGCGAAGCAGCACGCGCGTGAGGCTGAAATCGTGGCAGAAGCAGGTAAGCCAGGTCGCATTACGATTGCGACTAACATGGCGGGTCGTGGTACGGATATTGTGTTGGGTGGTAGCGTTGAGCGCCAGTCCATGATTATCCAAGCCGATGACTCCCTGAGCGAAGACGAGAAAGCACAACGTATCGCAACGCTGAAAGCCGAGTGGCAGCCGCTGAACGAGCAAGTTAAAGCAGCTGGCGGTTTACGTATTATCGGTACAGAGCGTCACGAATCCCGTCGTATTGATAACCAGTTACGTGGTCGTGCTGGTCGTCAGGGTGACCCAGGTTCTTCTCGTTTCTACTTGTCGTTAGACGACTCCTTGATGCGCATTTTCGCGGGTGACCGTGTACGTGCCATTATGGACAGACTGCGTTTGCCAGAAGGCGAGCCTATTGAGGCGCGCATGGTATCGCGCTCTATCGAATCTGCTCAGCGTAAAGTTGAGGCACGTAACTTCGATATCCGTAAACAACTGCTGCAATACGATGACGTGTCTAACGATCAGCGCAAAGTCATTTACGCACAGCGTACAGACGTATTGGAGTCTGAAGACGTCAGCGACGCTATCGCTAACTTGCGTATCGCTGCGGTAACAGACTTGTTCCAGCAATACGTGCCTGAGCATTCCATGGAAGAGCAATGGGATCTGGCAGGCTTGCAAGCGATTCTAGAAAGCGAATGGCAACTGAAAATTGATTTGGTTGGCATGGTTGAAAAAGACACCAGTCTGTCCGAAGAGGACTTGTTGGATGTGGTGTTGGAAGCTTCTGCTAAACAACTGCAAGATAAAGTGACTCAAGTGGGCGCTCAGAACTGGGCTAGCTTTGAGCGTGCGGTGACCTTGCAGTCCATCGATACACAATGGCGTGGTCATTTGCAGGCGTTGGATCACTTACGTCAAGGTATTCACTTGCGTGGTTACGCACAGAAAGATCCTAAGCAAGAGTACAAACGTGAAGCATTTGCGATGTTTGCAGCTATGTTGGATCGTATCCGTGATGACGTGGTACGCGTATTGCTGACAGTGCGTATTCAACCTGCAGAACAGCAAGCTCCCGCTGAAGCAGTAGCTCAACCTGCTGCAGAGCAAGTACGTTACCACCATGCTGATTACGATGCGGCATTGCGTGGCGAAGCTCTAGATCTGGATGAGGAAGCACCAGCCGAAGGCGATGAACAACGCGTAGGCCGTAATGATCCTTGCCCATGCGGTAGCGGTAAGAAATACAAGCACTGCCACGGTAAGTTGGACTAAACCGTCAAGTGTTCAAGAAAAAGCCTGCCATTTATGTGGCAGGCTTTTTTTATGGCGGTTTACATTGGTAGGGCAGTAGACAGGACCCAGCTTCGAAAGGGAAGTGGGGTGTCGTTTGTGTGATCTGGATAGGAAAGCTATAAGGTGGCTATTGTCTGCTTCTGTTAGAGGTAGGCGTGTGCTGTTGTTTGGCAGGAGGGGCGGCTAGAGAGCACTCTGAGTGTATACGTGGGGCTTTGTATCAAACTAATCAGGACTCGCTCTGCAGGGCTTGTGCACGGATTGAGAGCCTATGTATGGCCCAAAGGCTATTCGGGTGGAGATTGATAGTTTGGGAGTACTGGAGCGCACGTAACCAGTGGTGCATACAAAAACGCCTTTCAATCTATGGTGAACGTTCACCAAAAATTGAAAGGCGTTTGTTGTAGGTCTAGGCGCTTACAGTAGGAACAGCGTTGCCAATCCTAGGAACAGGAAAAAGCCTAGTGAGTCTGTACCAAAAGTCAGCAATACAGAAGAACCCACCGCAGGATCTTTGCCAAATCGGCTACGCAGGGTAGGGATCAATACGCCCAGGGCGGCACCAATCAACATGTTGCCGATCATAGCGGCCATCATCACGGCAGCAATAGCGACGGAACCCGAAATAAACCACGCGAATACGGCTGTTACCAAACTACCGCAGGCTCCCACCATAAAGGTCACCATCAGTTCGCGTTTGACCAGTGGCCAGATATTGGAACCCGTGATACGGCCTGTAGCCATGGCACGAATAATCATGGTCATGGTTTGGTTACCGGAGTTACCACCAATACCTGCGACGATAGACATCAGGAACGCCAAAATAACAATATGACTAACGGTATCCTCAAAGCGAGAAGCCACGAAGGAGGCTGTGGCTGCCGTACACAGGTTAATCAGCAACCACGGGGCACGGTTACGTAGAGCACTGAGCGCCGGGGCAAAAATATCTTCTTCTTGCAAACCGGCACGAGACAGTTCTTG
>SRSN01000258.1 GCA_004791645.1 Alcaligenaceae bacterium 429 | reverse complement strand
GCCTTGTATAAGATACTTCATACCAAGAGAATATATGGCAACCACAGAGCCACAAACCATAGTGGTGTTTGCCCGTAATCGTCCATTTTTTGGCGCGCAGGTCACCATGTTTGCCACGCTGTGGCAATTAAAACAGTTATATCCCACCGCTACGTTGAAAATTGTAGTGCGAGCAGGGGCTTTTGCTTTCTTGAAGCAACTACCGTGGGTGGATCAAGTCATACAAGCAGACTCATTCAAGGATGAGCTTGCCGCCATTGATTCGTCCTGTAGTCTGATGGTGTCTTTGCACACCACTAGTTTGAAACATTGTTTATTGGCATTGCTACGCAGACCAGCTAGGCGATTAAGTTATAGTGGCCGATTTGGCTTAGATTGGGTGTGGACGCAGCGCTGTAGACCAAACTTGAGTGTGTACCGTACCGAGGGGCATTTGGCACTTATAGACCTTTTGCAGCCTGCGGATGCTTATGCGGTATCTTGTGCCTGTCTGGAGTCATTAGCCAATGCAGAGCTACGGACAACGTTGATGTCACTGCGTCGCTTGACCATCATGCCGGGTGCTGGCGAGGGCGAGTTTAAAAAATGGGGCATTGAGCGGTTCTTAGCTGCTGCAGAGCTCTGTCTACAACGAGGTCTAGTCGATAAAGTATGTTTTGTGCTGGGGCCTGATGAGCATAAAGAGCGTGAGCGTCTAGCACATTGGCATTTGGCAGATAAAGCTGAGATTTGGGATAAACCATCTTTACCCGATTTATGTGCATTAGTGCAGGCCTCAGCGTTGGTGCTTACGAATGATTGTGGGCCCTCACACATTGCGCAAGGGTGTGAAGTGCCTGTAGTGGCGGTTTTTGACGAAACTAAGCCTGAGTGGTTTTGGGATAGACCTAATGCTGTGTGTATAGTGCCCGAACCAGGCCAACCCATAAATACCGTTCCCGTAGACACAGTTGTGAACGCCTGTTGCAGCCTGTTGGCAAAGTGACGCAAGTGCGGTACGGTTATTTGATGATGTAACCCAAAAAAAGATACACAACAGGCTTCAGGAAAATTAAAATTTCCGGATTATCTTACACCTTAGGTGGGCAAGTATTATGTGTGGAATTGTAGGTGCAGTAGCACAACGAAATGTTATCCCAGTATTGCTAGAAGGCTTGAAGCGACTAGAGTACCGTGGCTATGACTCGTGCGGGATCGCTGTTTTTCATGGCGATGAATTGCAACGCGTGCGTAGTACAGAACGGGTGGCAGTGTTGGCGGAGCAAGTACAGTCTCAGCAGTTAGAGGCCGTGACTGGTATTGCACACACACGTTGGGCCACACACGGCGCGCCAGCCACACACAATGCACACCCACATTTCTCGGGCCACACCGGTCAAACCCGTATTGCCTTGGTGCACAACGGGATTATCGAGAACCACGAAGCGCTGCGTGAGCGACTGACCAAAGCTGGTTATGTGTTCGAGAGCCAAACTGATACTGAAGTTGTCGCCCACTTAATTGATTCCCTATACCAAGGCGATGTATTGCAAGCGGTTAAAGAAGCCTGCGTACAGTTGCACGGTGCTTATGCACTAGCTGTGATTGCTAAAGACGAGCCACATCGTTTGGTGGGTGCGCGTAATGGCTCACCATTGGTAGCTGGTTTGGGCGAAGGCGAGAACTTCTTGGCGTCAGATGCGCTGGCATTGGCCGGTGAAACTAGCCAGATTATTTATCTGGAAGACGGCGATGTAGTGGATCTGCATTTGGATAGCATACAAGTTTACGATGTGCAGGGTGTGCCTTGCGAACGCGAAGTACATACGGTGCATCTGCATGCTGGCGAGGCCGATTTGGGCCCTTACCGCCATTACATGCAAAAAGAGATTTTTGAGCAGCCACGCGCGGTAGGCGACACGTTACAAGGCGTGGAAACAGTAAGCCCCGCATTGTTCGGTGAGGGCGCTAAAGAAGTTTTCCAGAACATCGATCAAGTATTGATCTTGGCATGTGGCACTAGCTTCTACGCCGGTCTGACAGCTAAATACTGGATAGAGTCCTTGGCCAAAGTGCCTGTGAGCGTAGAGATCGCTAGCGAATACCGCTACCGTGACAGCGTACCTAATCCACGTACTTTGGTACTGACCATTTCTCAGTCTGGTGAAACCGCCGACACCTTGGCGGCATTAAAGCATGCCCGCAAGCTGGGCATGGAAAACACACTGACCATCTGTAACGTGGCTTCTAGCGCGATGGTACGTGAAAGCAAATTGGCCTACATCACCCGTGCGGGTGTGGAAGTAGGGGTGGCATCTACTAAAGCCTTTACTACACAGCTAACAGCTTTATTCTTGTTGGCAATGGTAGTGGCGCAAGTGAAAGGCCAACTGTCTGCAGAGCAAGAAGCTGATCTGTTGCGTAAATTGCGTCATATGCCTGTGGCGATTTCTGCTGTGTTGGCATTAGAGCCGCAAGTAATTGCCTGGGCAAGCCGCTTCGCGAACAAAGAACACGCCTTGTTCTTGGGCCGTGGCATGCATTACCCCATCGCCTTGGAAGGTGCGCTGAAACTAAAAGAAATCAGCTACATCCACGCTGAGGGCTACCCTGCTGGCGAATTGAAGCATGGTCCATTGGCCTTGGTCACGCAAGCCATGCCAGTGATCACCATTGCACCGCATGACGCGTTGCTAGAGAAACTGAAATCTAACATGCAAGAAGTGCATGCCCGTGGTGGTGAGCTGTATGTGTTTGCGGATGCTAATACTCAAATCAACAGCAGCGACACCATTCATGTGATCCACATGCCTGAGCACTACGGGTTGTTGTCACCTGTATTGCATGCTGTGACACTACAGTTGTTGGCGTATCACGTAGCGTGTGCGCGTGGTACTGATGTGGACAAACCGCGTAATCTGGCGAAAAGTGTGACGGTAGAGTAATGCCGCACCCAACATAATGATGATGAATAAGCCCGAGTATTTCTACTCGGGCTTATTCATTATGCCAGCTTAGCCACAGCCACTTCCGTTGCTTTTACAAAAGCTAGCACTTCACTACCTATGGTGAGTTGTAGTTCATCAATAGAGCGAGTGGTGATGACAGATGTCACCAAACCGGACAGTGTGGTGACTTCAACCTCAGACACCACTTGGCCTCGGTTAATGGCAGAAATAGTGCCTTTGAATTGGTTTCTGGCGTTAATGATAGGGGTGGTCATGATGAGTTCCTTTTAGATTAAACAGCGATGAAATGACGGTTGATCCACGAGTCTTGGTTGGGTAGAGACGGCTCTACAGGGGATAGCGCGTGGTGTAGTTCTTTGATGCTTTGATCTAAGCGAATGCGTACATCAGCAGCGGGCTCGAAACTGTTGTTCACAGCAGTAAGCTGGCTTTGGGCGGCATACACGCCTTTCAGCACTTTTGGGGTGCCTAGGGCAGCTAGAATGGGTCCCAAGCTATAGTCCAACGCCAACAGGTGCAGTGAGCTACCGGCCGATGCCAGAGCGACTACGGTTTTTTGGGCAAAAGCATTTTCAGGCAGTACATCCAACAGGGCTTTGAGGCCACCAGAAATGGTGGCTTTATACACAGGGCTAGCCAAAATAATGGCTTTAGCACCGGCAATATGCTGGTGTAGCTCGGTAATGGCCGGTGCATCGTAACGCCCAAAGATCAGGTCTTCTGCGGGCAAATCACCCAGACGTATGTGTTTCACGTGTAGGCCTAATTGTTCTAGGGCAGTCGAGTAGTAGTTCAGTAAACTGGTAGAGCGGGATTTTTTGCTAGGGCTGCCAGAGATGGCAACAACGTCATAAGCTTGGCTCATGCCACTGCTCCTTGCAGCTTTCTGGACGAATGCACAGCGGGAATGGGCAAACCTAAGTGCTCGCGTAGGGTGCTGCCGCTGTACTCCGTGCGGAACAGACC
>SRSN01000257.1 GCA_004791645.1 Alcaligenaceae bacterium 429 | reverse complement strand
CCCCCTGAATAATGGAAATAATAAATTAATGTTTGATGCTTTTTTGGTCTCTACTGGAAATAACTGGGACACTTTGACCCCAGGTTTAATTGCTGCACAAGCCACATTCACTGTCAGTTACATATAGCTGTTCTATAGGAAATAAGATGATTGCAAAAAAGAACATTTTAAAAATTTGTGCGCTGGCAGCCACTACATTATTCAGCATGCAAAGCATCGCTGCTATACAACTGAGCAATACTCGCGTAGTAATCGAAGGCTCTAAGAACTCTGGCTCAGTAGTCGCTAAGAATATTTCATCTGAGCCTTTTGTTATTCAGAACTGGGTTGAAGGACCAAATGAAGAAATGGAAACCCCTTTTTTCGTTACTCCTCCATTAAGTCGATTAGAAGGTAACACCGATTTCTCTTTAAACATAAGAAAAATAGATGGTGATCTTCCTAGCGATAGAGAATCTTATTTTTGGCTTAACGTAATGGAAATCCCGAAGTCAGAAAAAGAAGACTCTAACAATCTTACGTTAGCTATTAGAACAAGAATAAAAATCTTCTACCGACCTACAGGTATTGGATCACCGACTGAAGTAGAGAAAACTCTAGACTGGGCGCTGATTAGAAACGGCAGTACTTGCCAACTGACTGTTAGCAACGGCTCTGCATTTAATGTCAATTTTTCAGATATTTTAATTGACAGCAAAAGCACAGAATTTGGCAAGGGCTATATTTCAGCCCCTTTTAGCCAACAAACCGTTGATTTAAAAAGCTGCCCTACTACAGGTCAACTACAAGCCAATATTGTGAATGACTACGGTGCATTTATTCAGCTGCCAATAGTACAATTAAAATAAGAATACACCATGAAAAAAACTATCGCGATTCATCTTACTTGCGCTGGCTTATTGTTTACTAGCTCTTTTGCTGTACAAGCCGATGACGGAGAGTTTTTTGACAGTGGTTTTTTGTTCCGCCCCGGTAACCAAGAGTTGCCCACTGACTTATCTATTTTTAGTCATTCAAACAGAGTATTACCAGGGCCACAACAAGTCAAAATAATCGTTAATCAACGTAATTTTGGCGAACACACAATCACGTTCATTCCTAATGAGCAAGCCAACAAAGATGCTTTACCGTGTTTTACCCTACCCTTGTTGCAAGCCATAGGTATTAAAACCGTCATGTTTCCTGAGCATGAGACTCAGGATAACGAGACCTGTGTAGATTTAAGCGTACTACCCGCAGCCACCTACAGCTTTGATGCTAGTTCTGCTACGCTTACGCTCTCTATTCCGCAAATCGCCTTGGACAATGCAGCGCGTGGCGCTGTACCTATGTCGTTATGGAATGATGGTGAAACTAGCATGTGGGCCACCTATCAGTTATCACACTATAGGGGGACCTTTAAAGATAACAACGTCAGCAAACAAAGCAACAACTCAACCTTCTTTGGCTTACAAGCTGGTTTTAACGTTGGTGCATGGCGTTTCCGTTCTAATGGCAGCCTATATCGCACAGACGGTGAACAACACTGGAACTTTAACGAGAACTACGTAGAACGGGACATTCCCCACTGGCGTAGCCGCATACGTTTCGGTGATAACACAACCACAAGTACTACGTTTACATCCACGCGTATACGCGGTGTGAAACTTGAGTCTGATGACAGTATGCTTGCCAACAGTGAGCAAGGTTATGCGCCTACAGTAGAGGGCTTTGCCAACTCTACAGCTAAAGTCACTATCCGCCAAAACGGTAATGTGATGTACACCACTATGGTCGCACCAGGTCCATTCGTCATTAATGATCTGTACGCTATTCCGGGCGGGGGTGACTTAGAAGTAGAAATTGAAGAAACCAATGGCCACATTGTGCGCTACATACAGCCGTACTCCATTTTACCCTCTATGCTACGTGAAGGGCGTTGGCAGTACAGTGCTTCTGTAGGTAAATATCGCGCTTACAGTAGTGATACTGACGAGCCTATTGTTGCGCAAGCTACATTCGCCCATGGTTTGCCAGCAGGTGTCACTCTTTATGGGGGCACAATGATTTCAAAGAACTACTTTGCTAACTCGCTAGGTATCGCCTTAAACCTGAGTGATTGGGGGGGGCTATCTGCTGACTTGATCCACTCTACCGCCAAAGACCAAGATGGTGAGCGACTCAGTGGTTATGCTATGCGTGTACAGTACGCTAAAAACTTACAAACCACGGGTACCAACTTACGTCTGTTTGGTTACCGCTATAGCTCTGCAAACTATAGAGATTTAAGCCAAATCTTGACTAAGTCTCAGATTTTTGACCCGCAAAACCCTAGCAGTGCTGAAGATTTCTATCAAAGTAGTAGGTTGTGGAGCAAATCACACGAGTATCAAGCATCTATTACCCAGAACCTGGGTGAGTATGGCTCTCTTTCAGCCTCTTACTCCAAGATTCAGTTCCGTAACAATATGAGTGCATCAAACTCTTTTAACATTGGTTACGGTAACAGTATTGGCTCTATTAGCTACTACATCTCTTACAACTCAGTCAGTTCAGCTTGGCAGCGTCGTAATAACAGTGTAATGCTAAACATTAGTATTCCTCTGGAAGGCACAAACTCCTATGCTGGATACAGCTATTCACGACAAACAGGGGGCACTTACTCTCATGATGCCACCTTGTCGGGTTCGGCCTTAGAGAATAACGCCTTAACCTATAGTGTGCGTGCCGGTCGTTCTAAAGATAACAGTTCTTCAGGTAACAACTACTACCTGAGCAGCAGTTACAGAAACTCTATTGGAGAGATTTCTGCCAGTGCAGCGCGCATGCATAAAAACACGCAAACCCAAATCAGTGTCAGCGGCTCTTTGGTTATAGACCAGGGCGGCATCTTGCTAGGTCAGCACATGAACGATACTGCGATCATTGTGGATGCTCCTGGGGCCGCTAACGTGCAGTTGGCTAGCCACCCAACAATTAGAACCAATAGTTCAGGCCGTGCATTGATTCCATACGCTAGCCCGTATCGCGAAAACCAAGTTTCTTTGTCACCTGACTATTACAACGAAAACGTCACACTACAACGAAACCACCTCACTGTAGTTCCAACAAAAGGGGCGATTGTTGTTGCGTACTTTGAAACTGAAGCAGGTAGATCAGAGCTGTTCACGCTGAAATATCAAGGGAAGATTGTTCCCTTTGGTGCAGCGATTTACGATGCAGAGGGCGAACGCAAAGCCATTATTGGTCCTATAGGTAGGCTGTGGCTGTCTGGTTTGATTGAGGTACAAAAATTCACCGCTCGCTGGGGTACCAATGGTGAGTCTAGAGAGTGCTCATTCACTATTGATCCAGTCACTTTAGTTGGCACTACCGAAGACTCGAACAAGGAGCTCACATGCGAATAAACTCTGCCTATTATAGAATGCTGACCTTAGGCAGTAGCCTGTTGTTTTCTACAACAGCCCTCGCTGATGTCTCTGGATGCAACACCAACAATGGTCGCCCTAACTATGATGCTTACAACCCAAATCTAACTGAAATTACAGGTTGGACAGGGTGGTCTAGCGCTAATATTGTCGTGCCTAGTTCAGCCCGTGTTGGTGATGTAGTTGCTACCTTTACACACACAGGGATGCCCAGATTAGAGAACATGAATCAAAAGGCTGCGGCCCGCTATATTGCGTATGCAAACTGCAGACCAGGCATAGTTGAAACGTTTGCAACGATAGGTGTGAATGCCACAGAAATGTCAAACGTCACCAAACAAGCAGCCAACCACAACATCGGATATAGGGTTACCTATCCTGGATGGCCTGCTGCCAACAGGCTCTCTTTTACCTCCGGCGGGCAGGGCACAACTACTGTTCCTAATGGTGTGAACTTATACATGCTCTACCCGCCACCAGGCCAAGCTAGGATAGATTTTATTTTACTTTCACATAACTGGCCTGCTAGCCGTTCTGTCTCCATCCAAGGGACA
>SRSN01000256.1 GCA_004791645.1 Alcaligenaceae bacterium 429 | reverse complement strand
GTCCTTTATCGTGGCTACCACATCAGGTAATGAGTTGCGTGCTCAAACTCAACAGCTGATACAACAAGATTGGAAAAACATTGGTGTAGAACTGAAGATCAACAACATGCCAGCAGCGGTAATGTGGGGTGATCACTGGTTTAAATCTCAATTTGAGTCGGTTCTGGTCAGTGTGAACTACATGACGGGTAACGATCCCGATGCTAACTATCGCTTCAATAGTCGTGCGATTCCAGCTCAAGGCGGCAGTGGCAGTAATGTGGGTCAGTATAAAAACCCAGAGGCGGATGCGTTGCTAGAGAAAGGGCGTAAGACCATGGAGCTAGAGGGACGTAAAAAAATCTATCACGATCTACAGCATGTGCTGCGTGAAGATCTGGTGATCTTGCCGCTGTATCAGACGGTACATGTAGAGGGTACCAAAAAAGGTTTGGAGGGTTTCACACCTAACGTGAACGTGTTGTCCAACGCATGGAATGCAGGTTCCTGGTACTGGGATAAATAAACCATGGCAAATTTCATTGCACGACGGCTGTTGATGGCTGTTGGCATTTTGTTGCTGGTGACAATGATAGGCTTCACGGTGCTGCATATGGCACCGGGAGGCCCAATGTCCCAGTTTGCAGCCAGCAGTGATTTAAGTGCCGCAGATATTGCTGCCATTGAGGCTCGCATGGGGCTAGATCGCCCAGTTTACATACAGTACCTAGATTGGGTGTGGCGTATGCTGCAGGGCGATTGGGGCGCATCATTCCGCGACCAACAACCAGTGCTGTCCGTGATTGGTTCGCATTTGGGGGCCACCTTCCAGCTCATGATAGCGGCAACGGTTTTGGCGGTATTGCTAGGTGGCTGGATAGGAGTAATGGGGGCGATACGTCGTAACTCATGGTTTGACTCTATTAGCACTATTGCGTCCATGATCGCTATTTCCATTCCCACGTTTTGGTTTGGCTTGATAGTGATTTATGTGTTTTCCATTGAGTTGCAATGGTTGCCTTCAGGAAACCGCTATACAGCAGGCGATGGATCTTTCTGGAATTACATCCATCACTTGATTGCACCCTCTATCGTGCTGGCATTGGTATCAACGGCAACATGGAGTCGCTATATGCGTTCTTCTATGTTGGATGCTATGAGCCAAGATTTTGTGCGTACTGCACGGTCTAAGGGGGCTAGCGAAAGCCGCATTTTATTTGGACATATTTTGCGTAATGCCATGCTGCCCATGATTACCGTAGCAGGTTTGCAATTACCTATGTTGCTAAGTGGAGCCTTGGTAACCGAGACGGTATTTGCATGGCCAGGTATGGGGCGATTGTTTTTGGACTCTATCAGCTACCGCGATTATCCCGTGGTGATGGGCGTGTTGATGTTTACCGCCATCTTGGTTCTGTTGGGAAGCTTATTGGCTGATTTGCTGTATAGCGTGGTGGATCCACGCATACGTGAGCACTAAGGGGTAAAACTATGGCAACTGTAGACGTGATTCAAGAAGGGGTAAGCCCTCTTCAACATCGCAATACAGCACTGCGCCGTTTCATGAGCCATCGCTTGGCCATGTTTGGAGTAGTAACGATTGTTTTGTTGGTGGCAGCTTGCGTTTTTGGGCCGTATTTTCTGACGCATAACGATACACAGGTCAATATTCTGGCTCGTTTCACACCACCTTTAGATGGGGAGTATTGGTTTGGTACTGATCAGCTAGGCAGAGATATGCTGGCTAGACTGTTGATGGCAGGGCGTATTTCACTAGCCGTGGGTTTTGGTGCCATGCTGATTAGTATGTGTATTGGCGTTGTGATTGGTGTGGTTGCGGGCTATTTTGGTGGCAGCATCGGCACGCTGTTAATGCGTTTTGTAGATGCGGTTTTGTGCTTTCCCACTATTTTTTTGCTGTTGGCATTGGCTGCATTTATTAAACCTGATGTGAGTTCCATTATTTTTCTGCTGGCCGCCACAGGGTGGATGGAGGTTGCACGTATTGTGGAAGCTCAGATGCGCTCATTGAAGCAGCGTGATTTTGCAGTGGCATCGCTTGCATTGGGCGCTAGCAGTTGGCGCATTATGTTTAGAGAGTTATTGCCTAATGCGGTAGCCCCCATTGTGGTAGCGGCCACATTAAGTGTGGCGTATGCCATTCTAATGGAGTCTTACATTAGCTTTCTGGGCTATGGCATTCAGCCACCAGTTCCTAGTTGGGGAAATATGTTGGGTGGTGCGCAATCATATTTGCGCAATGCGCCGTGGTTGGCAATTTTGCCAGGTTTGATGATTACCTTGTCTGTTACTAGTATCAACTTTATTGGTGATGGTTTGCGTGATGCGTTGGATCCTAAAGCGGAGGTGCAGTAATGCAGAATGAATCCAAACAGGCTACACCAGTATTGCAGGTAAAAGACTTGAGCGTGTGTTTTAAAACGGTCAACGGCTTGGTGACAGCAGTAAATCAAGTGTCTTTCGATGTGGCGCAAGGAGAAACCGTCGCGCTGGTGGGTGAGTCGGGTTCAGGTAAAAGTGTCACTAGTTTGGGAGTGATGCGTTTAACGCCACCCGCTCCTCGAGCGCAGCTATCGGGTGAAGTTTGGTTCCGCGGCAGAGAAGACACCCAGCCAGTAAATTTGTTGTCCTTATCTGAAAAAGAAATGCGTAGCCGTAGGGGTAAAGATATTGCCATGGTGTTCCAAGAACCTATGACATCGTTTAACCCGCTACACACTATAGGCAAACAGATTGCAGAAGGGGTACGTATACACCATGGGATCAGTAAAGCGGCTGCCTTAGATAGAGCGGCAGAGTTACTGGATATGGTGGGTATTTCTGCGCCGAGAGAGCGTTTGAAAAACTATCCACACGAGATGTCTGGGGGGATGCGTCAGCGTGCCATGATTGCCATGGCATTAGCCAATGATCCCTGTCTATTGATTGCCGATGAACCTACCACGGCATTGGACGTCACCATCCAAGCGCAAATAACAGAGTTGCTGCAAGAGCTTCAACAAAAAACCAAGATGGCACTACTGTTCATTACCCATAACTTAGGGGTAGTGGCAGAAATTGCTGACAGGGTCATGGTGATGTATTGCGGGCAGATTGTGGAGCAAGCCAATGTCGAGGCTTTGTTCGCACAACCTGGTATGCCCTATACACAGGGGCTACTAAAGTCAGTACCTAAATTGAGTTTGGGAGAGGGGCATCAAAGTGATCTGCCTGCTATTCCGGGTTCTGTGCCTAGTCCTTTGGCATTGCCTTCAGGTTGTCATTTCGGACCACGTTGTGCGCACATTGATGCGGATGTTTGTCAGCAAGTAAATCCTGTGTTGGCAGAAGTCAGCGCTCAGCATTGGGTACGTTGTAATCGATGGAAAAACGTAGCGGAGAGCCTGCAACATGCATGAAGAAACTGTATTGGATGTGCAAGGGCTGAGTAAGCGTTATGCCATCAAAAAAGACTTTTTTGGACGAGTGCAGCAAGAGCTTCGTGCTGTGGATAACATTAGTTTTAGTTTGCAGCGCCAGGAAATTCTAGGATTGGTCGGGGAGTCTGGCTCAGGTAAGACAACCGTAGGTCGTAGTGTGCTGCGCTTGGTCGAACCTTCGGCAGGAAAGATACTCTTCAAAGGGCAGGACATTACCCAGCTTGATAGAGGCAGTTTGAGAGCTATACGTAGAAAAATGCAGTTGGTGTTTCAAGATCCCTATGCTTCGCTGAACCCTCGCCACACCATTGAGGCCATTCTTAGTGCGCCGCTGGAAATTCATAAATTAGCTCAGACACGCGAAGAGCGTCGTAGCCGTATAGAGGAAATGCTAAAGATGGTAGGTTTGCGGGCCGATCAAATGCAGCGTTATGCCCATGAGTTCTCAGGTGGGCAACGGCAGCGGGTAGGTATTGCACGAGCACTGATGTGCGAACCTGAGCTTTTGGTGGCTGATGAGCCTGTGTCGGCGCTGGATGTTTCTATTCAAGCGCAG
>SRSN01000255.1 GCA_004791645.1 Alcaligenaceae bacterium 429 | reverse complement strand
CTCTTTGGCTGGCCAGAGAGCAACGGTATCTTCACTATTTGGGTGGGGCATGTGCTGCTGTGTATGGCGTATGTGGCGGTAGTAGTGCAATCACGTATTCGTGATTTTGACCGTTCATTGGAAGAAGCTGCCATGGATCTGGGTGCCACCCCCGTAAAAGTTTTTTTCCTGATTACCTTGCCGCTGATTGCACCTGCCTTAATGGCGGCTTGGTTGCTGGCTTTTACCTTGTCGCTAGACGATGTAGTGATTGCGTCCTTCTTGTCTGGGCCGGGCTATACCACATTGCCTGTAGAGGTGTTCTCTCGCGTACGGTTGGGCTTGAAGCCAGAAATCAACGCACTTGCTACACTGTTTATCTTGGTGGTGGGGTTGCTTGTGATTGTGGCGAACCGACTGCAGCATCAGGTTAATAAAGCAGAACAGTAAGGAGTAACTATGCTACGTGTTTATGGCATTAAAAATTGCAGCACATGTGTGAAAGCTTTGAAATGGTTGGAAGAACAAGGCCAAAAGGTGGAGTTTATCGACTACCGTGCGAACCCGGTTGATCCCACCCTGTTGCTAGATTGGGCTAAGCAATTAGGCGAATGGCCTAAGCTGGTGAATCGCGCTTCCATGACATGGCGCAATCTAGACGAGTCGTTGAAGACTCCAGAAACCGACACCGACTGGCTGGCAATTATTGCCGCTCATCCTACTGTAGTGCGTCGTCCAGTAACCGTTAAAGCAGATGGCAAGGCCATTGCCGGTTTTAATGAAAAGAAAATGATAGAGTTTTTAGGCTAGGCCTATAACTCAACACGTAGGTCATGCGTTTTGGCATGATCGTGGTTGTAATAAGTAAAGTGATTATGTATACCCAAACAGAACTTAAGGCTCAGGTTGCCCAGGCAGCTGTGGATTTCGTCGTACCTCAATTGCGTGCAGATAGCATTCTGGGTGTAGGAACCGGATCCACCGTAGATTTATTTATTGATGCGCTAGCTGCGCACAAAGGTGCATTCAAAGGAGCGGTTTCTAGCTCTGAGCGTTCTACTCGCCGCATGCGCGATTTGGGTATTAGCGTATTTGACCTGAACGACGTAGAGTCGTTGGTGTGGTACGTAGATGGTGCTGATGAGCTTGATCCTAGCCTTGCCATGACCAAAGGTGGTGGCGGTGCATTGACCCGCGAGAAAATAGTAGCCTCGGTGGCTCAGCACTTCTTGTGCATTGCGGATGCCTCTAAAGAGGTTGCTGTGCTGGGCGCTTTCCCATTGCCTGTAGAAGTGATTCCTATGGCACGCGAAGCGGTTGCTCGTCAATTAGCTGCCTTGGGTGGTAAGCCTGTATTGCGTGCTGATTTCATTACTGATAACGGCTGCCAAATTTTGGATGTACACGGTTTGCAGATTCACGATCCTCAAGCTTTGGAACAACGTATCAATAATATTCCTGGTGTAGTGTGTTGTGGTTTGTTTGCCCTGTCTGGCGCGACTATTGCCATGATTGCTACCCAAGAAGGCGTACTACGCAGAGAGCTATCGGACTCGTAACACCTCTGTCATAATGAGACAGTATTCTAAGATTTATTTTTATTCAGTAGCGTCTATCAAGGGTAGTATCCATGATTGAACACACCAACAAACAATTTCACAGCGATTTAGAAAACACACGCTCCCTTTTCCTGAAAATGGGTGGCATTGTGGAGTCTATGGTGCGTGAAGCAATGGAAGCCTTGTTCAGCGGTGACCTCACTTTGGTTGAGAAAGTGCGTGAGCGCGAAAAAGAGGTTAATGCACTGGAAGTCGAAATCGACAGCCGCATTACTTACTTAATCGCCCGTAACCAGCCTACCGCTATCGATTTACGTATGCTGCTGTCTATCTCCAAAATGCTGACCGATATGGAACGCTGCGGGGACGAAGCAGAGCGTATTGCCAAAATGGTACGCCGCCTGTACGAGAGTGAATCCGGCTACGAGCCAGTTGTAGAGCTGCGCCACATGAGTACGTCAGTAGTGAGCATGATCAAAAACGCCTTGGATGCTTTTGCCCGCCAAGATGCGATTCGTGCTGCTGAAATCGTGCGTAGCGATAAAGAAGTAGACCGTGAGTGGAAAGCTTCTTTGCGTCACATCAGTACGTTCATGATCGAAGACCCACGCACTATCTCTCGCTCTATTGACCTGATTTTCTTGGCCCGTGCGCTAGAGCGTATTGGTGACCACGCGAAGAACATGGCCGAGCGTGTGATTTACATGGTGCACGGTGATGATGTGCGTCACGCAGGCGTGAAAACAGCTGAGCGTGTAGCCAGAGGGGAAAGCATGGATGCTATTCCTGAAGCAACGGCTGACGCCGCAGCAACAGATAGCGCAGCATCTGAACAAGCCTAAGGGGTTGTAAGGCTGTACTAGCAAGTTCCGTGAAAGCGGGGCGAAGATTATAAAAAAGCTCTGGTGTATTGCCAGAGCTTTTTTGTTTTGCGGCCTTAAGCTACCGCTTAGCATCGCATTCATCGCACACGCCGGGGAACTGCAGGAAAGCTTTTTGTGATTTGTACACCAAATCAAAAAAGTTTCCTCTCTGTCCCCCTGAGGATTCAGAAGTGGTTAGGTTTACTACCCTTTCTTTAGCTGTAGTGTTTTCTGCTGCAGAAATAGACATACCTTCAGCAGTGACCTATCTAAAACTCGTGGCAAGCGATGAAGGAAGGCGGATGGAAGTATTTTTTATTTGGTGTCTCAAATAAAAAAACTTTCGCAGCCTTAGGCTATGGCAGCCGGTCTTGAGTAGGCAATGACCTCATAGGCGGCCAATGTCTCGGGTTGCAGTACACATAAAAAATCCCGCCAAAGCGGGACTTTTTATGTGTTGTAGCGAGGAGGTTAGCCTAGCAAAGAATGTACACCTAAGTTAATGAGCAAACCGCCGCCCAGTAACCAGCCGAACAACATCAACGCTAATAGTAACGGGCGTATACCAGCACGGCGTAAGACGGAAACGTGTGTGCTCAAACCTAATGCACCCATAGCCATCGCCAGCAGCAAGTTATCCAACACAATGCCATTTTCAACTACCGCGCTAGGCAGTACCGACGTGGAGTGAATGGCAATCACCAAGATGAAGCCCAGCGCAAACCAAGGGATAACAATTTTCTTACCGGATTGTTCGGCTTGTGGATTGTGTTTACGCTCGTAGCGCAGTAAACCCCAAGCCAGCAACATCAAGAAAGGAGCCAACATGATCACGCGCACCATTTTGCTGATCACGGCAGCGCCAGCGGCCTCTTCACCAGCGGCACGACCTGCTACTACTACTTGAGCAACTTCATGCACGGTAGAGCCAACGAATACACCGTATTGCTGGGCATCCATCGCTAACCAACCTTTTTGGAAGAAGAGGTTGTAGAGCACTGGCCACAAAAACATGGCGATAGTACCGAAAATCACTACCGTTGCAATCGCGACGGTGACGTGTTCAGCGCGGCCTTTCACAATGGGTTCTGCCGCCATTACCGCCGCAGCACCACAAATAGACGCGCCCGTACCAATCAGCAATGTGGTGTGTCGGTCCATTTTGAATAGACGCATACCTAAGAAGCAGGCGATGGCAAAGGTGGAGCCCAACATCAAGGCATCAATGACCACACCAGTCACACCTACTTGTGCAATGTCTTGAAAGGTCAGACGTAGGCCGTACAGCACAATACCTGTACGCAGCAAACGTGTTTTGGAAAAATCCACGCCCGCCGAAGTATGGGATTGCACGCTAGGGTAGAAGGTATGACCACAAATCATGCCCAACACAATAGCGATGGTAAGCGGGCTTAGGCCATTGGCCATAAACCAAGGTTGTTGCCCTAACCACATGGATACTAGCCCCAGTGCACCGGTAAGCAGTAATCCTGTGAGCATAGAAAATGATTTGGGCCAGGTCGTAACCTGATGAGAGGAAGAGTGTGATGTGGCCATGATAATACTCGCAATACAACAGTGATAGACATCATGACCGTCTTTATCTTATTTGTTAAATTGGTTATATAG
>SRSN01000254.1 GCA_004791645.1 Alcaligenaceae bacterium 429 | reverse complement strand
ACCGGCTTCCCGCCACGGTAGAACTGTCTGTAGTCGCTGCCGTACTGGCATTAGTCATAGGCTTGCCGCTAGGCATTTATGCCGCGCTACGCCGCAACGGTTTCATCGCTCAAAGCATTCTGGCCTTTTCGCTGCTAGGCATCTCTCTGCCCACCTTCTTGATCGGTATTTTGCTGATACTGGTGTTCTCGGTACAGCTAGGCTGGCTGCCCAGTTATGGGCGGGGCGACGTGGTGTATTTTGGTTGGTGGAGCAGCGGGATATTCACATGGGATGGCATCAAACACCTCATCCTGCCCGCCATCACCCTCTGTTTGTTCCAGCTCACCTTGATACTGCGCTTGGTGCGTTCAGAAATGCTGGAAGTACTGCGCAGTGATTACATTAAATTTGCCCGCGCCCGTGGCCTCAGCCAACGCGCCATACACTTCGGGCATGCACTGAAAAACACCTTGGTTCCTGTCATCACCATTACCGGCTTGCAGTTGGGTGGCATCATCGCTTTTGCCATCGTCACAGAAACCGTTTTCCAATGGCCTGGCATGGGCTTGTTGTTCATCCAAGCGGTACAGTTTGCCGACGTACCCGTCATGGCCGCCTACCTGTGTTTAATTGCCTTGGTCTTTGTGATCATCAACTTGGTGGTGGACTTACTGTATTTCGCCGTAGACCCCAGATTACGCACCAGCCTTGGTAAAGCAGGGGGACACTAATCATGGATAGCTTAAAACGTTTTTGGGATAGCGATCTGGCGTGGTCATGGCGCCATTCCCCCGTCGCCATTGTGGCCAGCATCATCTTATTTTTGCTCTTAGTAGGCTCACTGGGTGCAGGCTGGGTAGCCCCGCACGACCCCTTTGACCTCGCCAGCATAGACCTGCTTGATTCCTTACTGCCCCCTGTATGGGAAGCAGATGGCCAAAGCACCTACTTACTGGGTACAGACAGCCAAGGGCGCGACCTGTTTTCCGCACTGCTGTACGGCACACGCATCTCGCTGCTGATTGGCTTTGCTTCGGTCGCCTTAGCGATGGTGGTGGGCATTATCTTGGGCCTTATTGCCGGTTACGCCGGTGGCCGTGTGGATGCGCTGATTATGCGTATCGCGGACATTCAATTGTCCTTTCCCGCCATTCTGATTGCACTGCTGATTGACGGCGTAGCACGCGCCGCCGTACCTGCCGACATGCTAGAAAGCATTGCCTTCCCGGTCTTGGTAGGCGCGATCGCGTTAGCGGGTTGGCCACAATATGCCCGTACCGTGCGTGGCTCTACCATGGTAGAAAAAAACCGCGAATACGTGCAGGCCGCAAAAGTCATTGGCGTATCCCGCAGCCGCATCATGTTTAGCCACGTACTGCCTAACGTCATGGGCCCGGTACTGGTATTAGCTACGGTGCACTTAGCCACCGCCATTATTACCGAAGCCACCCTGTCATTCTTAGGGGTAGGGGTTCCGCCCACATCGCCCTCATTGGGCACCTTAATACGAGTGGGTAACGACTTCCTGTTTTCTGGCGAATGGTGGATCACCATTTTCCCCGGCGTGATGCTGGTATTGCTGGTGCTGTCCGTCAACCTATTGGGTGACTGGCTGCGCGATGCACTGAACCCGAGGCTGAACTAATGAGCGCTTTATTAACTGTGGATAAGCTGGCGGTAGAGTTTCCTACCCGCCGCGGCGTACTCAAAGCCTTGGATGACGTATCCTTTCACATCAGCAAAGGCGAAATTCTGGGCGTAGTTGGCGAATCTGGTGCTGGCAAATCCCTAACCGGTGCGGCCATCATAGGCTTGCTAGAACCCCCAGGGCGCGTAAGTAGTGGTGCTATCTACCTGCACGACGAGCGCATTGATAACCTGCCAGAAAAGCAGCTACGCAACATACGTGGCCGCCGCATCGGCGCTATCTTCCAAGACCCGCTCACCTCTCTGAACCCCTTGTACACCGTGGGCAGACAGCTGGTAGAAACCATACAAACCCACCTACCACTGTCCAAGCACGACGCCCAAGAGCGCGCCATCAGCTTGTTAGAATCCACCGGCATTCCGGCAGCACGTGAACGTATTAACCACTATCCCCACCAGTTCTCTGGCGGCATGCGCCAACGGGTAGTGATTGCGCTGGCTTTGGCGGCCGACCCAGAACTGATCGTGGCCGATGAGCCCACCACCGCCTTGGACGTCTCCATTCAGGCGCAAATCATCGACCTGCTTAAAGACCTGTGCAAATCCAAAGGCACAGCGGTCATGCTGATCACCCACGACATGGGTGTGATCGCTGAAACCGCCGACCGCGTGGCAGTGATGTACGCCGGCCGCATCATAGAAATAGGCCCCGTGCGCGACATCATTCGCGAGCCATCACACCCCTATACCCGTGGGTTGATGCGCTCCATTCCCACACTAGACAGTGGAACAGAAAGACTAGAGCAAATCCCCGGTAGCATGCCGCGCTTAAACGCCATCCCTACTGGCTGTGCCTTCCACCCGCGCTGTAGCGCGGCCATGCCCGTCTGTACCCAGAAACGCCCAGAATTACAGCAGCACGAACAAGGCCAAGTCGCCTGTTGGCTGCATCACGCCCCAGTTGAGGAGCCAGTAGCATGAGTACTGCGCCACTAGTAGAAGTGCGTGATGCCGCACGTTGGTTTGACGTATCCCCATCGTGGTTGGAACGTACCCTCTACCGCAAACCCAAAGTCATGCTGCGCGCCGTAGACGGCGTATCTTTCACCCTAAACCGTGGAGAAACCTTGGCATTGGTGGGTGAGTCCGGCTGTGGAAAATCCACCGTCGCACGATTATTGGCAGGGCTGTATCCGCTTACCCGTGGCTCAATTAGCTTTGAAGGAGCAGAACTCAGCAGCATGAACGCCGCGCAACAACACGCGCTGCGCAAACGTCTGCAAATGATCTTCCAAGACCCCTACGCCAGCCTCAACCCACGCTGGCGCGTAGGCCGCATCATTGCCGAGCCGCTCAAAACCCATACCCAGCTCAGTAAAGCCGAACAACAAAAACGTGTAGGGGAGCTATTGGAACAAGTAGGCCTAAGCGCCGCCGACCAACACCGTTATCCACACCAGTTTTCAGGCGGGCAGCGCCAGCGTATCTCTATCGCGCGTGCCTTGGCATTGAAACCAGACTTCATCGTCTGTGACGAGCCCACATCTGCCTTGGACGTATCCGTACAAGCGCAGGTGCTGAACCTGATGAAAGACCTACAGCGCGAGCTGGGTCTAAGCTACCTATTCATCTCGCACAACTTGGCAGTCGTGCACCACGTGGCTGATCGCGTAGGTGTGATGTACTTAGGGCGTATCGTCGAAATCGCCGAGCGCGACGCGCTGTTTAATAACCCACAGCACCCGTACACACGCATGCTGCTGGGGGCGATTCCGGATATGAGTGGCAGCGGCAAAGCCCGTACGCCAGTAGCAGGTGAAGTACCTAACCCGCTGAACCCACCCTCAGGCTGTACCTTCCACCCTCGCTGCCCGCTGGCGAATGAACGCTGTAAGCGTGAGGCACCGGCGTTGGTGAGGTATGAAGGGGGGACGCAGGTGGCTTGTCATGCGGTGAGGGAAGGGCGGAGTGTTTGATGTGTCGCGCTATGCTTCATTAATACAGAAGCACTCCCACACGTCAGCTCGCTGGCTGTGATTGCGGTGGGTAATTTTGAGTCGCAAAGGAACAGTGCTTTGTGAGGTAAAACCATTCACCTTCATTGATACAAGAACACCATAAAAGAGTCAAAACTCAATGGGTTAGTTAATTTATACAAAATTACTCACTTGCCGAACGTAGGCGACGATTCAGTATGTATATCTGCATAGCAGTTTTCTAGCCGATCAAGCCAGGGGGGAAATGCTATATGAGTAAAGCAGAACGAAAATGACCTCTGATGCTGCGCGGGCATCGGTAGAGTTGGAAGGTTTTGTTATGTCAGTAGAGGCCTGGGCGAAAGCTGAAAAATATATTGAGGGTGCAATCAGTATCTAGGATACTAATTAAAAACTTATACAGATA
>SRSN01000253.1 GCA_004791645.1 Alcaligenaceae bacterium 429 | reverse complement strand
GTCTCCATCCAAGGGACACTCGCTGAGTCGGATGCTGGGGGCAGCACAAGCCCGAAACTATTTCGCTACACCGTATGGCCTGTGACCTTCATTCCAGAAGCATGTTATTTCACGTCTTCTAAAGTAATTAACTTAGCCTTGGATCCCGTAGATTCCGAGCAGTTCACAGGTTCAGGGGTCGCGCGCAATCACAAAGATATACCGCTAATGCAGATGCGCTGCAGTAATGTGAGCTCCCAACCAAAAATTTCAGTCCGAGGCACAGCAGACCCAAGTGGTGTTCCGGGTGTATTAAAAAATCAGGCAACCAACTCCCCTGCAACGGGAGTAGGCATTCTACTAGAACACACCCCTCCTTCTCTGCAACCGTTTGCTGCCGATTTATCTGGCGGTTCACAAGTGGGATCCTTAGGGTTAGTCAATGCAGGAAGTTGCGGTTCCGGATGTACCAACTGGAGTCTTCCTATGCGTGCCAGTTACTACAGCACCTCTTCTACCGTTACTGCAGGTGCAGTTTCTGCGCGCGTAACCGTAGATGTGACGTACCCCTAACACCCTATACGCTTTGTAACTATTCAGATCGCCGCTACTGCGGCGATCTTGCTATGCTTGTTACAAACTTATAGCCTCAACAAGGAATAGGCATGATTACACTTCCTGAGCGCCCCGAGCTGCGGGCAGCTTTAGCGAAAATTATTGCTGAAGTTTGCCGTTGTGACGAAAAAGACTTGCTCAAAGATACTCCTTTTAATGAGATCATTGAGCACTACGATTCACTAGCTATGTTGGAAATTCTGTTGGGTATTGAAGCCAAATTCGATATCACCACAGACGACATGCTCCCCCCCGAATACCGCACACAAGAAGAGGTTGCCGAGCTTTTTCCCAAAACATTGGAGGAGCTGGTAGACCATACTTACAATGTTGCAGCACGCCTAAATAAAGAAGAACAAGAAAAATCGGTAGCCGCTGAAGATGCTGCGTCGACGACCGAAAGTGCAGAACTCACTCCACAAGCCCCTGCTGCTGTGCCTGACCTAACCACAGAAACATCGGAAGCAGCGCCACGTAAAACTGCTAAAAAGGCGGCCAAGAAAGCCGCTAAAAAGGCAGCTAAGAAAGTGGCGAAAAAGGCGACTAAGGCCGTCGTGGAAACCGATGATGCTGCACCAGAAAAACCCAAACGAGCTAGAAAGGCAGCCAAAAAAGCAGCAGATAGCACTGCAAATGCCCCTAAGCGTAGAACCACTAAAACCCCTTCCTCTAACTCATAATTGCTGAGCATTGCTACATGAAACGTCGTGTTGTTATCACTGCTATGGGTTTGGTTTCGCCTATAGGCCATAACCCAGAAGATTTTTTTACTGCATTGCGTGAAGGGCGTCATGGTGTACGTCCGCATACTGAACTGAAGCTCAGCCATTCAGTAGGTTGGGTAGATGCTGATCTGAACAAAGACTTGCCGGGCAATCAAAGCATGATGCTAGATAGGGTTAGCAAAATGGCATTGTTTGCTGCCCGACAAGCACTGTCGCAACAACCGCTATCAGCTGAAGACCTAACGCAAACTGGTGTATACCTTGGTACAGGAATTGGCGGTATTAAAGCACTGTGTGATGCTGTAGCGGGTCATCACAACATAGGCCCAAAAATTGTACAGTTGGTCATTCCAGCCGCCATGCCTAATGCGCCTACTGCCCATATTGCACAATTAATGTCATGCACCCAAGAGGCACAAACCTACGCTACTGCCTGCACTGCCGGTTCTGTTGCTATTGGTGAAGCATACCGTCGTATCCGTGATGGCTATGTAGACACTGCACTCGCGGGGGGCACGGAGGCAATGATTCAACCAGAGCTACTTAGAGCCTGGGAACAGTTGCACGTATTATGCGTAGACCAAGAGACAAACCCAGAAGGTGGGTGTAGACCTTTCAGCCTAAAACGTAGTGGTTTTGCGTTAGGTGAAGGTGCTGCCATGATCATGATGGAAACACTTGAGCATGCGTTGGCTCGTGGTGCCACCCCCTTAGCTGAGGTTATTGGTTACGGTGTTAGTAATGATGGCACACACCCCTTGCGCCCTAATCCCCATGGCCAAGCGCTAGCGATCTCTCGTGCACTACAAGATGCCAAGATCAAACCCAAACAAGTGGAATACATCAATGCACACGCAACCGGCACCATGACGGGCGATCGCATTGAAACTGAAGCAATTAAAAAGGTGTTTGGTGATCATGCCAAGAAGTTGGCTGTCAGCAGCATTAAAGGCAATATGGGTCACTTAATTGGTGCCTGCGGCGCGTTAGAAGCCATCAGCACCATCAAATCCCTGCAAACAAAAATCTTGCCACCTACGCTGCACTTTGCCCCCGGTGATGAGCTATGTGATCTAGATTACGTTCCTAACAAAGCCCGCCAATTGGATAAACTGGATATTGCCGTCAGCAACTCCTTTGGTATGGGTGGTAACAACGCGGTATTGGTGTTTAAAGCCTATAAAGAATAAGCGTTGTCCAACGACCAGCTAACGGGCTGTGCCGCACATTGTGGCACAGCCCGTTTTACATGCTGCTCCGTCTTGTCCAGCCTATTTCTCCCCTCTTACCGATTTTTTTCTTTTCCACACACCTCGAAGTTATCCACGTCTGCTGTGAATAAGCTTGGGGACAGTGGCAGAACAAGCCTCGCTTAGCTAATCCACACGCCACTTTGCACAGGCATGGCTAGAGAATGCTCACCACTCTGCTTCCCCCTCTACCTTGCCATGCTGATCTGGCAGTGCCATGATAAGTGTCTACGGTCATACTGATTTTCTGGTGCCGCGCATGCCGTAAGCTGCACCCGCTATGAAAAGGAAACACGATGAAAGCGATACAGTTATCCTACCCCGGCGGTATAGACGCCCTAACTACTACCGAACTGCCTCAACCACCTGCCCCGCAAGCCGGAGAAATCCAAGTGCAACTGCATGCCAGTTCGTTGAACTTTCATGATCTATTGGTGGCCAAACATACGACGGCCGCGCAAAAGGGACGTATCCCGTTGTCTGATGGAGCAGGCGTAGTCACCGCTGTAGGCGCAGGTGTCACTGAGTTTGCAGTAGGCGATCAGGTCGTCTCGTGCTTCTTTCCCACATGGCAATCAGGCCCAGGCTTATTGGCCGACTTTAGTACAGTGCCTGGTGATGGCATAGATGGTTATGCCCGTGAATACGTGAATGCCGCCCCCACCGCGTTCACCCTTTCGCCCACAGGCTACAGCCATGCCGAAGCCGCTACGCTAACTACAGCGGGGCTCACCGCCTGGGTTGCCTTGGTAGAAGACGGCAAGCTCAAAGCGGGTGATACCGTTTTATTGTTAGGTACAGGTGGCGTATCCATTTTTGCCTTGCAGTTGGCTAAGTCTATGGGCGCTCACGTCATTGCAACTACATCATCACACGACAAAGCTGCCCGTCTAAAAGAGCTGGGTGCAGACCATGTGATTCACTATCCATCTACCCCTGAATGGGGCAATCGTGTGTTAGAGCTTACCCAAGGCCGTGGCGCAGATATTGTGGTTGAAGTAGGTGGCCCAGGTACCTTAGCGCAATCTATACGCGCTGCCCGTGTGGGTGGTCACATTGCACTAATTGGTGTGCTGACCGGTTTCTCTGGCGACATCCCTACGCGTGAACTTATGGCGAAACGCGTCTCGGTGCAAGGTGTGTTGGTAGGCAGCAGAAGCGCACAGCAAGACATGGTACGTGCCTTAAATCAGCAAACATGGCGCCCTATTATCGATCGCAGCTTCCCTCTGTCTGAACTCAGCAAAGCGTTCAACTACCAAGAGTCTGGACAGCATTTTGGGAAAATTGCGATAGAGATTTAAGGGCTTTCGTAGGCCAGACATAATCTGACTTTGCCGTCATGATAAGGGGGAGGTAACGACGCAGTTGCTCGTTACTTCCCCTAGCTCCTTTAGAGGTGATGATTCCTAACAGTGGAATACCTTTTAGTGGGCTTGCTCAGCATATTGCACCGTGATCGTCCCGCTTTCCTGTGTGAGCGGTAATCGCACCACCACCACCACCACCACCACCAC
>SRSN01000252.1 GCA_004791645.1 Alcaligenaceae bacterium 429 | reverse complement strand
GCCGCCAACTTGTCTGCCATGCTGCCTAACCCTGTGTATTACGACACCCATCGTAATACCCGCTACTTAAATAGTCGCACCAACACCATCCAGCAACGTATGCGTTTGGTGCAGATTCCTTAAGCAGCCACGCAGCAATTTTGTTAAGCTTTATCCTTTAGCATTTTGACCTTTAGTAAGTCCCTGCAATGCGCACTGCTCGCCGCTATTTGGCCTCTGAAATCTACCGATCCTGTGCTGTAGTGCTTCTCGCCCTACTGGGACTATTTACCTTTTTTGCTCTGATAGACGAGTTAGACAAAGTGAATAAAAATTTCACCTTGTTGAACCTGTTTTATCTGGAAAGCCTGCAACTTCCTACCCGCCTGTACGAACTGCTGCCCATAGGGTTGCTGATCGGTGCCGTATTAGCATTAGCCAGTTTGGCACAACGTAACGAGCTAGTCATTTTGCGCGTGTCGGGTGTAAGTGGCTTAGGCATGCTAGGCATGCTGTGGGTAATCACTATACCGTTGATGGTGGGTGCGTTCCTGCTGTCCGAGTACATCACCCCCACCGTACAGATTAAAGCCAGCGAAGCCCAACTGCAGTTACTGGGACGATCCGGTGGTGGTCGCTTAAGCAGCGGCTATTGGTTTAAGGAAAATATCGAGGACGGCGGCTCACGCATCATCAACATTCAGCGTATTCAAGCCAGCGGCAAAGTGGACAACATCACTGTGCTGGAAATGCTGCCTGAACAAACCTTAGACACCTTAACCCAAGCCCCTACTGGCCAATTCCACAGTGACGGCCTGCGCTTGGATAAAGCTACTGTCATTACTATAGATCCAGCAGCTTCACAGGCATTACACGGCGAACAAGCCCCTGAAAAACCGTTAAGCACACTGGCTAACGAATCCACACTAGAAATTCGCACGTCGTTAACCGCTGACCGGTTAATTGCCCGTATTCTGACGCCTGAAATGATGTCAGCCAGCGATCTGATGGACTACATCAGCTACTTACAAGCCAATGAGTTACAAACTGACCGACAAATGGTGGCGTTGTGGCGCAAGATCGCCTACCCCTTCACGTTGTTGGTGATGATTACCATTGCCGCCCCCATCAGTTTCATGCAAACCCGTCGTGGTGGTGTAGGCACTAAAGTGTTTGCTGGTATCTTGATTGGTGTAGGCTTTTTCATGGCTAATCAAATGGCACTGAACATTGGTACGCTCAGTAAATGGGCGCCGTGGATTACGGCCTTAGGCCCCAACATCATCGCGCTAGGCAGTGCACTGATAGCCTTGCTGTTAATGGAAAACCGTAACCGTTTCACACGTCGCCGCACTATGCTGGCATCGACTGACTGATATGATTCTTGAAACCTCCAAACCAGTCTGGGTGATTGGTGATGTGCAGGGTTGCTATCAAAGCCTAGAAGCTCTGCTGGCACACCCAGCGATACAAGCCGATCACGATGCCCTATTCTGCTTTGCAGGCGACCTGATTAACCGTGGCCCACAGTCCCTGGACTGCGTACGCTTAGCCCAATCCATGGGCGATAAAGCCATCACTCTATTAGGTAATCACGATATACATTTGTTGGGTGTGGCGGCTGGCGTACGCAAAGTAGGCAAGTCGGATACGGCCCAAGAAATCTTGGCTGCACCTGATGCCGAGCAACTCGTAGACTGGCTGCGCCATTGCCCCTTAGCCTTGCAGGTTCACGATCACTTGATCGTGCATGCCGGTGTCGCCCCCAGTTGGACCTTAGCGCAGACCTTGGCCCATGCTTGTGAAGTAGAGCAATGCCTGCAAGCCCCTAACTGGCAAAGCTTGTTAGAAGGCTTATTTGGCAATCACCCCGATGTATGGAGCGACTCGCTACAAGGGCAAGACCGACTACGTTTAATCATCAACATTCTGACCCGCATGCGTACCTGCTATCCAGACGGGCGATTAAACACCAAACACAAAGGCCCACCTGATCTACAAGAGGGCCACACTGCATGGTTTGATTTACCGAATCGCGCACTAGAAGTACCTGTGATCTTTGGTCACTGGTCTACCTTGGGCTTGATGCAACGGCCTGATGCCGTATGTTTGGATACCGGCTGCGTATGGGGCGAATCACTGACCGCCATACGCTTACCGGATAGAAAGATTGTGCAGGTAGCGCACCAAGAAACTCAGGCGCTAAACCCGCTCGCGTTTTAACTTAGGCTTTTTCAACGACGGCAGCATGTACTTGCTGCCACGTTTCTGTTGCGACGACTGCTCTACCTACCTCTGCGCAATGCTCGGCAGGCAAAACCTCTAAAAACTCGCACTCCACCATTGCACCACGTGAGCCCAGCAAAATCCAAATGTTGGCCATCAAGCTTTGATCGCCAGTGAAAGCAAAACGCGCAGTACGCTCGCCATGCTGGTAGTAGCGCAGCGCCACAGGCTGAATATCCACTTTCACACGTATAGCAGCTTCAAACAAGCTGGCATGAAAAGGCTTAACCTCGTCACCCGCAGACGTTGTGCCTTCAGGAAACAAGCCCACGGCTTCAGAGCGAACGAAGCGTTGATTCATCTGCTCGCTCACGCCTTTGATGGCATGTCGGTGTGTACGATCTATGTACACCGTACCCGCACCTGATACCAACCACCCTATCACTGGCCATTTACGAATTTCGCTCTTCGCCACGAAACAGGTAGCACGCACCTTATCTAATACAAAAATATCCAACCAAGAACAATGATTGGATACCCATAAGACTGAACCGTTCAATACTGGCTTGCCTTGCACTACGACTTTGACGCCGCAAATGGCCAGCAAACCTTTAGACCAATTCTGAATCATCCATAATCGGCGTGAAAAACCAATAATGGGGAAAAGTAACAGTGTGGACAGTAGTCCACCTATCAGCCACAACAGTAGCCCGGCAGCGCGCCAGACAAATCGCAATACACTCAAGATTCAATTCCTGCTTGTGTAGAAATAGGCTGCCCTTCTGGGGCAGCGTCCAACCAACGCTGCAAAATCACAGCTGCGGCCACCGCATCATCATCGTCATGATTGCCCAGTATTTGCTGAGCTTCCATGCTAGACCCTCGTTCATCCACCAGAACTACAGGTAGCCCGTACCGTCCTTGTAACTGGTTGGCAAAACGTCTGCAACGCAAGGATGCATATTGCTCCTCGCCAGAGGTGGTAAGCGGCAACCCCACCACCAACTGATCAGGCTGCCACTCTTTAAGTAGTGCCTCAATTGCTGCAAAACGTTGAATTTTAGTGACTGGCCGCAAAATAGTTAAGGGGCGTGCGTGCCAGGTCAACGTATTGCCTAGCGCCACGCCAATTTTTTTCAGGCCGTAATCAAAGGCCAGTACAGTTAACTCAGGCATGACCAGCAGCCATACTCAACATGGCCGGGTCTATACCCAACTGTGCTAGCGCCGCATGGTAACGCTCACCAGCAGGCAACTCAAACAAAATTTTGGAGTCTGCGTCCACGTTTAACCATGCATTTTGGGACATTTCGTCCTCTAGCTGTCCTGCACTCCATCCTGCGTACCCTAAGGCAATCAGAACTTGCTCAGGCCCTTTACCGCCCGCTACGTCCTGCAATACATCACGCGATGTGGTCAATGCCATGTCGCCCAATGCAATACTGGAGCTATAACTACCTGCTGGAGCATGCAAGACAAACCCTCGGTCTGTTTGCACCGGGCCACCAAAAAAGACGGCGCGCTGCTGCTCTTCTAAGTCTAAAGTCAGTTCTAACTCTATACGTTGCAGCAGATCTCCGATGGTCATGTCGGTAGGTCTATTGATCACTACGCCCAGCGCACCGTTTTCATTGTGTTCACACACATAGATCACCGTGCCAGCTAAACTACCGGTCACCATCCCAGGCATCGCCACCAGCAATTGTTTGGAGAGATCAATACGCTCAGGTGTTTCCACCGCCTGCTCCGCTGTACTCATGCTGAACCCTCCAATGCTAAATGTCGTAGCGTCACGACTGAAATTAGACTTCAATCAGCTCAAAATCTTCTTTACGAGCACCACACTCTGGACAAACCCAGTTTGGAGGCACATCCTCCCATAGAGTACCAGGCGCAATACCTTCTTCAGGCAGGCCTGCTTC
>SRSN01000251.1 GCA_004791645.1 Alcaligenaceae bacterium 429 | reverse complement strand
ACCTGCCTCCGGACCAACAAATCTACGATTTCCTGTGCGGCGACTACACCGAAACAGAGGATTGGCAACGCCCAGCCAAAATCAGTGCATTGATGGATCAGTTGGGTTTACCTAACGAAGCACTGATAGGTTCACTGTCAGGCGGTATGCGTAAGCGTGTAGCGTTGGCTCAAGCCTTAAGCAATGAGCCCGACCTGCTGCTATTAGACGAACCCACTAACCACTTAGACTTCGACGGTATTTTGTGGCTGGAGCAGTTACTCAAAAGCTTCCGTGGCAGCGTCATTGTGATCACCCACGACAGGGACTTCCTTGATAGCGTCAGCTCGCACATTATTGAGCTAGACCGAGGCCAACTCTTTAGCTTCCCCGGTAACTTCAGTCGCTGGCAAGAACGCAAAGCCGAGTGGCTACAAGCCGAATCCCAACAACAAGCCAAGTTTGATAAATTCCTGGCGCAGGAAGAGGTGTGGATACGTACTGGTGTACAAGCACGCCGCACGCGTGATGAAGGCCGTGTACGCCGCCTAGAATCATTACGCAGAGAACGCGCTGCACGCCGTGAGCGCATGGGCAACGTTCGCTTAGCTATTTCGGAAGGTCAACGCTCTGGAAAACTGGTTGCCGAAGCAGAAAACATTACTCATGGTTATGACGAGCGCTTACTGATTAACGACTTCTCTACTGTGCTAATGCGCGGTGACAAGATAGGTCTAATCGGAGCAAACGGCGCAGGTAAAACCACACTACTACAAATACTGTTGGGCAAATTAGTTCCAAACGCTGGCCAAATCCGTCATGGCACTAACTTAACAGTAGGTTATTTCGACCAAATGCGCAGTTCTTTGGACGAAAACGCCACGTTAGCTGAAACCATTAGCCCCGGAACTGAATGGGTAGAGATTGGCGACCAACGTAAACACGTAATGAGCTATTTGGAAGACTTTCTCTTCCCACCTGCGCGTGCGAACTCCCCTGTACGCTCTCTATCCGGTGGCGAACGCGCCCGCTTAGCATTAGCACGCATGTTTGCTCAACCCACCAACATCTTGGTACTAGACGAACCTACTAACGACTTGGATATTGAAACCCTTGAGTTACTAGAAGACCTGCTACAAGAATATCAAGGCACCGTTTTGCTGGTGAGCCACGATAGACGTTTCCTAAACAACATCGTGACTCAAGTGATAGCTGCAGAAGGCAATGGTAAATGGGGTGAGTATGTAGGTGGCTATGATGAGTGGCTACTGCAGCGCCCCACATCTGCAGCAGAGCCTGCTGCTGCCACAACAGCCGCTGCAACAACATCCGATAAAGAGAAAGCCGCTCCCAAGGCTAATCGCAATCAGAAATTAGCCCCATGGGAGAGAAAAGAGCTGGATGCTCTACCAGAGAAAATTGCTCAACTGGAAAGCCGACAGGCAGAGCTAGCCGCCAAGCTCAGTGACCCAGACTTGTACAAAGATGGCAACGATGCTGCACAAACTGTACAAAACTCTCTGGAAACACTGGAAGCCGAACTGCTGCAACTTTTCGAACGCTGGGAAGCGTTGGAAGAAAAGGCACAAACTGGACAATAAAAAAGGGGCTTTACGCCCCTTTTTCTATTACGCGCTAGTCACTGACCAGGCTAACTTTCTGCCATTCGCTAATGGCACAAGTATCTCATTACCCAACTGCAACTGATCAGGAATCTCAAACTCTTGCCGTTGCAATGTAATGGTGTCTGTATTCACGGGCAAACCATAAAACGCAGGACCATTCTCACAGGCAAAGGCTTGCAGCTTATCTAGCTTACCTACGGCATCGAACGCCTCTGCATAGAGTTCCATAGCATGCAGTGCTGTATAACAACCTGCACAACCACAATCTTGTTCTTTACGACCACGCACGTGCGGAGCACTGTCTGTACCTAAGAAGAAACGCGTAGAGCCCCCAGTCGCAGCCTCCACCAAAGCCAATCTATGTTTCTCACGCTTCAATACTGGTAGGCAATACCAATGCGGGCGCAGGCCACCGCTGAAAATCGCATTACGGTTATACAGTAAGTGCTGTGGAGTAATAGTCGCACCAATAGCACCTTCTGCTTGACTCACATATGCGACCCCTTCTGCCGTAGTCAAATGCTCAAACACCACTTTGAGATCAGGGAACTGTTTACGCAGCGGGATCATAATGCGATCAATAAACACCGCCTCTCTATCAAACAAATCCACGGCAGGGTCTGTCACTTCACCGTGCACCAACAATGGCAGGCCACACTCTTGCATCGCTTCCAATGCTGCACCACAGTAACGCAATACATCCGTTACACCAGCATCTGAGTTTGTCGTAGCACCAGCCGGGTACAGTTTTACCCCATACACCACACCCGATTCACTCGCACGACGAATTTCCTCTGCTGTTGTGTTGTTCGTCAAATACAAGGTCATCAATGGTTGAAAGCGGCTGGTCGGAGCCGTTTTATGCAGAGCATCTACAATACGCTGATGATAAGCCACAGCTTGAACGGCTGTAGTCACTGGCGGGGGCAGGGTAGGCATAACAATGGCCCCGCCAAACTGTGCTGCTGTGTGGCCTACAACGGCCTCTAACATGGCACCATCACGCAAGTGCACATGCCAATCATCCGGACGGGGAATCGTTAAGGTATTAGTAAGTGTCATAAAATCGGTTCTATCCAAAAAAGCCTATGCTTTGTTCTGGGCCATCGCCAGTGAGCGCATCATTGACATTATGCAACAGTCGCTGAAGTTCTGCAGCGCGTAAGCCCGCAAAACATCAGGGCTTCTGACCCGATTCAAACAGTAACAAATCTCCCCCCTCCTGATGATTGGCCTACAGGGAAGCACGAGTTATGCTGCTACTGTACGATTTAGCAGCACTGTGGCATTTCTTTCAATTTTCTCGGAGCTCTATTCATGGCCAATAGTAAAAAACCTGCCAGTAAACCTAACACTGGATTCATGAAGCCACTTACCCCCAGCCCTGCACTGGCAGCTGTAATTGGTCCCGAAGCTGTACCGCGCACAGAAGTTACCAAGAAAATCTGGGAATACATCAAGAAACACAATCTCCAGGACGCTTCTAACCGCCGCAACATCAATGCTGACGCTAAACTCAAAAAAGTACTGGGCAAAGATCAAGTCAACATGTTTGAACTAAGCAAACTGCTGAGCGCTCATTTGAAATAAGCCTCTCCCAGTGGAACCCCAGACTACCCGCCTCCATGGCGGGTATTTTTTGGCGCGTATCTAATAACTCAAGAGCACGCCAAGGGATTAGTGATCGCCCGCGATCGGCGACTTCCCAGGTCAGCACTAGGCTTTACATAGCACTAAAAAAATCAGGCCCTGAAATGTCAGGGCCTGATGAATTTTTTCTGTGTGATGCGGATTATTCGAATTCCGGGCTTTGGCCACTCCAATGAGCCAGCCAACCTTTAACAATGCGGAAGATAATCCATACCAAGGTCACTACCCCAGTAATCCAACCTATGAAAATAAAAGTGAGCAGGACGCTTACACACATCCATAACAAACCCCACCAGAAGGTTTTAATTGCCCAATCTAAATGTGCAGCATAAATGGTTCCTGCCGCATCACTACGTTTGTAATACGCCAGAACAATGGAAGCAATAATACTTGCACCAAAAACACCCATGCTCACGATACCAATTGCGAACAAAGCATATACAACATGCACAATGGTACGGAACGGCAAGCCCTGTTCGGTTTCAGGCTGGTTCAACTGAGTCATGCATACCTCCAAAAACATAAAATAGCAGTAGGCACCATCAAGGTGCGGCACTGTTAAGCATTGTAAACGCTTAATGATCATTCGCAGAGTATCAGGCAACGAAGAATGATGTATCTACACACCAGCAAACAGCTCAACATACTCAAAAGCTGTTCTACATCAGCCTCTAAGCGGCTTACTCTTCCCTGTGCAGCGTAGGATATACAGTGTAGCTTTCCTGATACTAGCGCCTACCTGCTGCTTTTTACACTCAGGAAGAGCTACGTGCTTTAGCCTGTATCACACCGGTAAAAATATTCTACAGCGCACAAAACCATAAGAATAGCATTTAACTTATTACATTTATTCTAGCTGCAATTAGGTTAAATCATTGCATGCGAAAACCAATACCAATTATTCATTTG
>SRSN01000250.1 GCA_004791645.1 Alcaligenaceae bacterium 429 | reverse complement strand
ATATAGATGCGCTGTATGCCTACCTGATGAGCATTCCGCCTATTGCTGTAGCGAACAAGAGCAATAGTGGTGCTTTCTCGTTGCCCGTGCGTCCGTTCATGAACTTCTGGAACCTGCTGAATTTCCCCAATCGCAGTGCTCCCGAGAACCCTGAACGTTCAGCTCAATGGTTGCGTGGTGCGTACTTAGTACAAGGTGTAGGCCACTGTGCTAGCTGCCACACCCCGCAGAATTTCATGATGGGCGTGGACTTTGCGCGTGACTTCCAAGGTGGCGAGATCAACGGTTGGGCGATTCCTAACATCACGGCTAGCTCCTTAGCCAAGCATGGTTTTGATGTGGCCACGCTAACCCAGTACCTGAGCACTGGTATTGCACCGCAAGGCACGTCATTTGCGGATATGCATACAGTCACGCACTTCTCGACTAGCGCTATGAAAGTAGAGGACGTAGAAGCCATCGCCACTTATCTGCTTACCGATGCGGATGGTTCAATTCCTCCTGCGGCATCGGCTCCCACACCCTTACCAGAAGCAGAAAGCCCTGCTGCCGATAGCAATATGGCCATCGGCAGACGCACGTACTTAGCGGCATGTGCGGGCTGTCACGGCAGTAAAGGTGAAGGTATTCCTAATGTAGCGCCTGCCATGTACGGCAATGCCACCTTGGCGATGGACAGTGCCCAGAACCTGATACGTGTGGTGCTAAACGGGATTCCTACCCAGACATTCACGGGTAATCAGCGCATGTACGCCATGCCTCCGTTTGCCCATGAACTCAGCGATGAGGAAATCGCCGATTTGTCTACATGGATGCGTGCTCAGTGGGGTGGCCAAGCTACCGCTGTCACGCCCAGCCAAGTAAGTAGTATCGCTGGCTCAGTTCGTTAACGTTCTCAGCCAAAGCACGACCATAAAAAAGCCACCCAAATTGGGTGGCTTTTTGCAATACCGTCAAACGTTAAAATGCCCAACTGGCTCGTAGCTGTACGCCATGATCTTTAGTTCTACCCGCCAACTGACCTACGTATAACAAACCTAAACGGCTGTTATTATTGTTAATCAGTTCTACGCCTAATTCTGCCATTAGTGCATTCCTAGCCATAGGCGCTCCCTGAATACTGAAGTCTTGTCCTGTACTAAAACGCAGATCGCTATAAGGCGCTGTTTTCCCCATCAGATGACGCCATCCTAACCCAGCCCCAAGACTCCACTCTCGTTGCTCTGAGCTAGATAATTCATAACGAGCGCGTAAGCCTAAGGTTGAAAAAGCAGTAGAGTAACGTTGAGATGAACCCTGCAATGCCCCCACAGCACCATCTTCACTAAAGCTGCTTCGACGTGTCCAGACTTGCGCTAGATTCAGATATGGCTCTAACCTTAACGCATTCCACTGCTGGTTATAGGCCAGCTCAGCAAATACCTGTGCGGATTGCAGATCGTAATCCGCTTTTTGTGTACCCATATTAGAAAATTGGATGCGCCGTTGAGTGCGCTGCTCATACCAAGAGTACGAAGCGCCACCACGAATAGACCAGTCACCATACGACGTACCAGCATAAGCCATCACATGATAACCATCTGCTGTAGCAGAACCCATACTCTCTGTACGATAAGACGACCGTGTCAGTGCAGCCGCCAACCCCGCTCTAGACTGCTCACCTAACGCGATATCTCCACCGAACATCATGCCGCCTATAGTGCGTGTCAATCGTTCAGCATTATTGCTAGACTCTAAAGCCCCCCAACTGCCTAGCACACGAGCCCAGGCTCCATAGGGTTCAGCACCCGTATGATTCTGATTGTGAAAACCCAAATCAGCATGCGCCAACCTACCCAGCGATGCATCACGCAGCAAACCACTGGTATCAATAATGGCAGATAAAGACGAGGCATGAATCTCGCCTGATAGCTGGCTATACAATTGCTCAGCCGCTTGCGAGTTGGCGAGCATCACTGCTGCACGCGATTCCTCGCTCACTAGGTTGTGTTGATCTAGTGTCTGTGCCACGGCCGCCTGATTGCTATTTTTAGCGAGTGCTGCAAAAGCTAATTGACTACGACGCACCGACAACTCCATGCTAGAAGTCGTTGGTTTAGCAGTCGTTTGTATTTCCATAGAAACATAGGGTAACCCTAGACTATCCGCATTATCAAAATGGCTAGTACCTGTGATTTGCCCTGCATCTAGGAAAGTAAAATCTTTACCTAACGCATCTGCTGTCAGCCCTAGGATGCGTAGCTCACCACCTTGTATATCCGCCTGTCCTAGCACATTCAGTAAATCAGCAGTCCCACTACCGTCTATTTCAATCTCTAATGTAGAACCTGTTAATTGCGCATAATCCCCCGCGACAGTGAGTGTGCCGATTGAATTACCGGGCTGTATGGTACCAGCCGCGACCAGAGATCCTACGCTACCTGTCCCTCCCAGTGCTCCAGCGCTTTCAATAGTCAGATCGGAGTTCAGCAGAGAGCCATTAACACTTAGCTTACCTTCCTTAATTTGCGTGTCACCTTGGTAGGTGTTTTGGCCATTCATCACGATATGGCCTTGCCCAGACTTAATCAGACCGCCCTGCCCGCTAATGTCATTATTCCAAACAGAATTCCAACCTTTAGTGTCGACGTCAAACTCCAGCGGAAAACCTTGTGCGCCAAACTGCACTGGACCATCTATAGCACGACCCAAATCAAGCATGCCCCAACCATAGGTATCTTTATCACTCCAGTTCTTGTCCGTACTATTGGCAGAGGTCAATATCAACTCAATAACTTGCCTTGCATTCATATACGGAAAGGCTTCTCGCAACACGGCTGCCGCACCTGAAACGACTGGCGCAGCCATTGAGGTGCCTGACATGTTGCCGTAGGTACCATCGGGCATAGTAGAATAAATTTCTGAATCTTGGGGCGCATAGCCTGCAGTATCTTCATCACCACCTGGCGCAGCAATACACCACTGCTGAGCATAACCACACCTATTGCTATAACTGCTAATCTCACCGTTTCTGTCTACGGCCACCACAGCAATCAGACTACCGGCTAAGTCCGAGAAATCCATATCCTGTAGCTCAGGGTCATTAACGTCATTCAACACCCACGTATTTGGATTATTGACATCTAACTCTGGGCCATTCTGATCGACAAAAAAACGGTACCACCCTAAAGCTGTATTTTGAGCAGTGATGGCCGGTAGCATCGCATTACCCGCAGGAGACAAGCTAGCAAGCGGTTGCACCTCATACTCATTACCTGCTGCAAATACCATAACGATATCTGCATCAGCAGCACGTCGCATGGCGGCATAACTCTCCTGCACCCCCTCCTCATCCATCACAAAGTAGTTCAACTTAACATAGTGAGGATTACGAATCCTTTCGCCTGTAAGCGGGTCCTCAATAAACAGTGCTGGCATTGCATTAGGTCCGTAACTACCATTCAACACGCCCACTCCTTGCTCAATGGCTCGATCGAAGGCCTGTGACTCTGCATCATCAAGAGGTTCTGCGACTCCACCGTCGCCTAGTATGCGCAGAGCAAGAATATCCGCGTTATAGGCAACACCATGCATGTGTTGACCATTACGTGCTGCTGCAGCAATGCCAGCTACGTGTGTACCATGATCAAAATCGACTTGCCCAGGCAGGCGTCCAACATCATCTGGTGCACCTGTGGTCATGTAATTCCCTCTAAAAGGGGATACTCTGCCAGCAAACTTTGGGTGATGAATATCGAGGCCATCATCCACAATAGCTATTAGTACCCCTTTACCTGTGTATCCCTTCGCATAAGCATATTGCGCACCTATCTCTAAGAGCGTGTGTGCGCCCAGAAACTCCGCTGTAACAAAAGACTCAGGAGTAGGGTTTGCTGGTTCAGCTAATGCCATGCCACTGCTAACACATGCCCAAATGCCTATAATCACACCACAATGAATAGCTCTGCTCTTTTTGATAACTTTCATATCCCCTCCTACACTACGGTTATTTCTATAATTAATCGTTGCGAACATGTGTGACAAAGAAGTTAGCAGGAACCCACTAATATCAACCTCTGGCCCTTATCAATCAAAATTTCCAGTTGATCGACAGTTGTCCGTTCACTTCGGCACGGCTGTCGCCTAGTACACGCGTGCCCGCTGAGGCTGTAAAGCTCATGTGCTCAGAAGCATTTAGCGTCACACCAGCCTGCAGAGCTAGGGCATTTCTATCCACACGAGCGTAGCGA
>SRSN01000249.1 GCA_004791645.1 Alcaligenaceae bacterium 429 | reverse complement strand
GTCTTTTTCCATGAAGGAAGAGCCAGGCAAGAACACATGAGCGTACTTAGCTGTTTCGTTCAGGAACAGGTCTTGAACGATAATGCACTCCATCGATGCCAAGGCAGCCGCAACGTGCTGAGTGTCAGGGTCAGACTGAACAATGTCTTCACCTTGACAGTACAAGCCTTTGAATGAGCCGCTTAGGGCTGCATCAAACATATTAGGAATACGCAGGCCAGGTTCAGGTTGCAGTGTTACGCCCCATTCGCTTTCAAACTCGCTACGTGCTTCGTTGTTGGAAATGTGACGGTAGCCTGGCAACTCGTGTGGGAACGAACCCATATCACACGAACCTTGCACGTTATTCTGACCACGCAATGGGTTTACACCCACGCCTTCGCGGCCAATGTTACCGGTAGCCATCGCCAAGTTAGCAATAGCCATCACGGTTGTAGAACCTTGGCTGTGCTCAGTAACACCCAAACCGTAGTAAATAGAACCGTTACCACCAGTCGCGTACAAGCGTGCGGCACCACGTACCAAATGCGCAGCAACACCAGTGATGTCCTCAGTAGCTTCTGGAGAGTTCTCTGGGCGGCTGACAAACTCACGCCAGTCGTTAAAGGACTGGTCTTCGCAGCGTTCGCGTACAAACTCTTCAGCGATCAGGCCTTCAGTAGCAATCACGTGCGCCAATGCCGTCAGCATGGCTGTGTTAGTACCTGGGCGCAGTGGCAAGTGGTAGTCGGCCTTGATGTGTGGAGAATCTACCAGCTCAGTAGCACGAGGATCAACAATGATCAGACGTGCGCCTTCGCGTATACGGCGTTTCAGGCGTGACGCGAATACAGGGTGAGCATCGCTAGGGTTGGCACCAATCACGATCACTACGTCAGTGTGCATCACCGAGTCAAAGGTTTGTGTACCTGCAGATTCGCCTAGTGTTTGCTTCAGACCATAACCGGTAGGGGAGTGACACACACGAGCACAGGTATCCACGTTGTTGGTACCGAATGCCGCACGCACCAATTTCTGAACCAAGTAGGTTTCTTCGTTAGTGCAACGTGAAGATGTAATACCGCCTACAGAGTCACGGCCATATTTGTCTTGAATACGACGGATTTCAGACGCTGCGTAATTCAGCGCTTCTTCCCACGATACTTCGGTCCATGCATCTTGGATGCTTTTACGGATCATGGGTTTCAGAATACGATCCGCGTGTGTGGCGTAACCGAAGGCGAAACGGCCTTTAACGCAGGAGTGGCCTCGGTTGGCTTTACCGTCTTTCCACGGCACCATGCGTACCACTTCTTCGCCTTTCATTTCGGCTTTGAAACCACAACCCACGCCACAGTAAGCGCAGGTAGTGATGACGGCGTGTTCGGGTTGGCCTAGGTCAATGACGGAGTTTTCCATCAATGCAGAAGTAGGGCAGGCTTGTACACACGCACCACAGGACACACAGTCACTGTCGATGAAGTTGTCGCTCTGACCGGCTGCAATACGGGACTCAAACCCACGACCTTCTACGGTCAGAGCAAAGGTACCTTGTACTTGCTCACAGGCACGCACACAACGGCTACACACAATGCAGTGTGAGGAGTCGTAGGTGAAGTAGGGGTTAGAGGTGTCTTTGCTTTCGTGTACGTGGGTAGCGCCTTCAAAGCCGTAACGCACGTTACGCAGGCCCACCACACCCACGGTGTCTTGCAGTTCGCAATTACCGTTAGCAGGACACATCAAGCAGTCCAGCGGGTGATCAGAAACGTACAGCTCAACTACGTTTTTACGCAGTTTGTTCAGTCTTTCGTTTTCGGTAGTTACCACCATGCCTTGTTCGGCAGGGGTAGTACATGACGCAGGCGTACCGCGTCTACCTTCAATCTCTACCAAACAGACACGGCAAGAACCAAAAGGCTCCAGCATGTCAGATGCACAGAGTTTAGGAATATTGATGCCGCTCAGGGCTGCAGCGCGCATCACAGAAGTACCTTCAGGCACCACGACGTGCTGACCATCAATGGTCAGTTCAATCATGGTGGTGCTTAGGGACGCCGGAGTCCCTAGATCGCGTTCGCGTACGGCAACAGTTTCTAGCATAGTGGGCTCCTTAGGCGGGTTGCTGACTTGCGTCTGCGGTTGCCTTCGATTCCAGGCCAAAGTCGGTGGGGAAGTGCTCAAGGGCGGACAGCACAGGCACAGGGGCCATGCCACCTAACGCACACAGTGAGCCAGCAAGCATGGTGTCACAGAGATCGCGCAACAGTTCTACGTTGTCTTCTCGTTTTTCGTTACGACGGATTTTCTGAATAACTTCCACACCACGGGTAGAACCCACTCTACAGGGGGTGCATTTACCACAGGATTCGATGGCACAGAACTTCATGGCGTATTCAGCCATGTGGCCCATGTCTACGGTTTCGTCGAAAGCCACAATACCACCGTGGCCTACCATCGCGGATACGGCAGCATAGGCTTCGTAATCCATCGGCACATCCCAGTGTTTTTCAGGCAGGTACGCACCCAATGGGCCACCGACCTGGGCGGCACGTAAAGGCAGGCCAGTCGCCGAACCACCACCGTAGTCGTACAGCAGTTCGCGCAGGGTAATACCAAAGGCTTTTTCTACTAGGCCACCTTGCTTCAGGTTGCCAGTTAATTGGAAGGCCAAGGTGCCACGTGAACGCCCCATACCGAAGTCACGGTAGTATTCAGCGCCTTTAGCCAAAATGGTAGGCACCGAAGCCAGCGAGATAACGTTGTTGACGACGGTAGGTTTACCCAAGAAACCTTGCAGCGCTGGCAGTGGTGGTTTGAAGCGGATCACACCGCGTTTACCTTCCAAGCTTTCCAGCAAGGATGTTTCTTCACCACAAATGTAAGCACCTGCGCCTTTGCGCACTTCTAGATCAAAGGTTTTGCCGCTGCCAGCAATATTCTTGCCCAACCAGCCCGCTTCATAAGCACGTTGGATGGCTTGATCTAGTGCCTGAATAGCCAATGGGTATTCGGAGCGCACGTAGATATAACCAGAGGTAGCTTCTACTGCCAAACCAGCAATGGTCATGCCCTCAATCAGCGTACAGGGGTCGCCTTCCATCAAGAGACGGTCAGAAAACGTACCAGAGTCACCTTCGTCGGCATTACAGACAATGTATTTTTGGTCTGCTTTAGCGTTCAGAACGGTGTTCCATTTGATACCTGTAGGGAAGGCCGCACCACCACGTCCACGCAAACCAGAATCCGTCACCATTTTGACGATGTCAGCCGGTGCCATGGTTAGGGCGTGTTTCAAGCCTTCAAAACCACCGTGAGCTTGGTACTCATCCAGGTTCAGCGGATCAATCACACCCACACGGGCGAAAGTCAGACGCTCTTGGTTTTTTAGGTATGGAATTTCTTCGGTGAGACCGTGGCACAGTGGGTGCGTTTTCCACTCAGCAGCAAAGAGACTTTCTACGTCATCAGGGGTTACCGGACCAAAGGCAACGCGGCCTTCAGGCGTGCTGACTTCAACCAAAGGTTCTAGCCATAGCATGCCGCGTGAGCCATTACGTACTAGCTCAACGTTTACATTTTTCTGGGCAGCATGTTGCAGAATGGCAGCAACTACATCATCGGCACCCATGGCAACAGCTGCGGTGTCGGCGGGTACATAAAGTCGTAAAGGGGCTGTGCTCATTTCTGTGCTCCTTCCTTGGCAAGCAGTGCATCCAAGCGATCAGGGTTCATGCGTGCGTGCGGTTTTCCATCCAGCATCACCGCAGGAGATTGGGCACAGAGGCCCAAACAGTACACAGGCTCAAGAGTAACTTCGCCATCGGGCGAAGTTTGGTGGAAATCACAGGACAGCTTTTGACGTGCGTGCTCAGCCAAAGCTTCGCTACGCATGGCCTGACAGGCCTCGGCCATACAGACTTCCAACACGTGTTTACCAGCGGGTTTCTGACGGAAATGGCTGTAGAAAGTGATCACGCCATGTACTTCCGCACGCGATAGGCTAAGCGCACGAGCGACCAGCACGACTACGCTGTCGGGTAGGTAGCCGATTTCATCCTGTACATGATGCAGGATAGGTAGCAAATTACCCTTTTTGTGGGCGTGGGCGGCGATAGCGGCGTCCACGATTGCTTGATACTGGCCGTCAGCGGGTTCGAACTGACTGGCATGAGAGGGGATATGCATGGTGTACATCCTAAAACATCAGAATTTGGGTATTCTGAGGTTGCTTATATGAATTTATTTGCATAATAT
>SRSN01000024.1 GCA_004791645.1 Alcaligenaceae bacterium 429 | reverse complement strand
GGCTCAGACAACGTGATGACATCGCAGTTGTCACCAGGACCTTTACGGTCAATCACCAAGAAGTCTACGACCTCATCTAAACCCAGCAAAGGGTGATGCCATACACCAGTAGCGTAGTTCACACCTTGATTGCCTTGGGCGAGGAATAAGCGCAGGTCTTTTACCTCAGGCGTAGGGCCAGCTTCGGCCACGACGACTAGATAAGGCAAGCCCGACAGCGGAATAAAGGCTTGGCTACCTTTAGGGTGGCGTTCCATCATGGTGACGGTAAACGGCAGGGTACGAGGCTGGCCACGGAAAATAGACACGATGGCTTTGCCGTCAGGGCCGGGTTCTATGTTGGCCAAGTCGTGATAGCGTTCGGTGTTGCCTTCGTTAATGGAAAAGTGTTGGGCTTTATCAGAGGCCTCAATCACATCACCAAAAGGGGCAAATGTGTCACGATCCAGTTTTTCTAAGCGTAAAGTAAGGGTCATGGTGTGATCCTAGAATGAAGCTAAGCATGGGCAAAAGCGAGGGCCTGCAACATACAGTGACAGGCCCAGTGCGTTTTAGCAAGGCAGGATAGTGGCGCGCAGTGGCTATTCTTCGCCAAAGCGGGCGTGTAATCGGAAGCCGGCAATTTTGCCGATCTCGGTCAAGCAGCGCAGAAACTCTTGTTCTTCGTTATTTTGCAGACGCTCTTCCACTGAGTCCATGATTTGGTGGCGCGACATACCTTTCACTGCAACGATGAAGGGGAAAGCAAATTTTTCTTTGTATCGTGCATTCAGACTGCGTAGGCGTACTAATTCTTCCGCGGTGCATTGGTCTAAACCGGCGCCACGTTGTTCGCCAGTGGATTCTTTGGTGAGGGTGCCTGCTTCGGCTTCTTTACCCGCTAATTCCGGGTGAGCCAAGATCAATGCGAGTTGTTCTGACTTGGGGGCGTTGAGCATCACATCGCACATGGCTTGATGTAAAGCATCTACATCAGCGAACGGACGTTTCTCCCAAGTGCGTTCAGCCACCCATGGAGAGTGCTCGAAAATACCATCCAAGCTGGCAATGAATTCAGCCTGTGATTGGTGCGATAACTGAGTGATAGCATGCTCAGGGTGGGCGTATGCAGTCATGGCGGTAGATCCCTGTATAAGACTTTATTGTATAGCGTCATAACAGTTTAAGTATTTTGCTTTCGTTTGAAATAGAATAAAACGTATAACATATATACGTCACCGATTATCTTGACTGATCGTAGTGTGGTCTGGCTGATAGTCATATATGTAGGAGGAGGCAGTAATGGCTACCAAGCGCGATGATAATCCGCTGGATACCTATTTGTTACGCGTGTTTTGTTTGTTGATTTCTGAGCGCAGCGTATCGCGTACAGCATTCAAGCTGAATCAGTCTCAACCCGCTGTCAGTGCTGCATTAAAACGGCTGAGAGACATCATTGGCGACCCACTCTTAGTGCGCGAAAAAGGCGGGATGGTCCCCACGGAGCGTGCATTGTCGTTATTGGCGCATGCTAAAGGAGCGTTGGCTGAAATCGAGTGCATGGTGAATGTCTCAGAGAGCTTCGATCCTAAAACCAGCAAAAATGAATTTCATATAGGCTCTCCCGATTACTTGGCCCCGGTGTTTGTGAGTCGAGTGGTAGAGTGTTTGCGACGAGAAGCACCTGAGGCCAGATTGAGCCTGCATACCTTAGATGCGCAATCGGATTTCGAGCGTGCACTGGCTGAGGGTGAGTTGGATATCGTGATTGGTAACTGGCCAGAGCCACCCGATCGTATGCACTTATCTATGCTGTTAGAGGACGAAATTGTGTGTTTGATGGCAAATAGTCATCCGTTAGCGCGTAGAAAGGCGGGGTTAAGCTTAGATGACTACGTTAAAGCCAGACACGTGGTGCCTTTGCCCTATGCCATTAATCAACGTGGTGTGATCGATGCGACCTTGGCTACCTTACGCGTGCGCCGAGAGGAAAGCGTAATGGTGCAATCTTTTTCAGTTGCTCCCTATTTGTTACAGAATACTGATCTGGTTTTCACCACCTCACGCCACTTTGCGGAGTATTATGCACGTTTACTGCCGTTAACTATTTTAGAAGCCCCGGTAGAGTTCCCCCCCATGCGTTTTTACCAGCTTTGGCATGAGCGTCATCAGCACTCCCCCAGCCATCGCTGGTTGCGGCGTTTGTTAGGGGAATGTGGAGGGGCATTAAATGCAAAGAATGTTCAGGACAGCACTGCTTCCGCATAGTAAAGCGCGGTATGATGACGTCCCTAGCATAGATTCCCGAGGGAAATAGAAGTGAGCTCGCTGCAAGTATGGGATCCGCTAACAATGCTATCGATTTGCGCCGTAGCATTCCTAGTGGGTGGGCTAATTGTTATGTCCGAACGCTGGCATGGAAAACTGACCGGCGACAGTGACATGAGCAAACCGCAGGCAACGCATTTGCGTCCTACGCCGCGGGTAGGTGGGCTGGCCATTTTGGCAGGCACGTTAGCTGGGCTGCTCGTGCTGGGGCCTGCTCACATGACCTTGAGCTGGTTGTGGCCTGTACTGTTTGTAGCAGCCATGCCGGTGTTTGTTGCTGGTTTGGTGGAAGACATCACCAAAGACGTGGGTTCCATGAAGCGGCTGCTAGCCGCTTTTGCCTCGGCTGCCATTGCGTGGTGGCTGTTGGGCGGTGTATCACGTGTGGGTGTGTTCTGGGTAGATTGGATCCTAGACTTCTGGCCTATTTCCCTGCTGTTTACCATGATTGCGGTGGGTGGTTGTACACACGCACTCAATATTATTGACGGTATTAATGGTCTGGCGGGCATGATTGCCATCCTGATGGCCATTTCCTTGTCGTTGGTCGCCTGGCAAGTGGGCGACTATCCCATCTTCCTAATTGCTGCCGCACTGGCTTCGGCCACGTTGGGCTTTTTGGCATGGAATTTTCCCTTTGGACGCGTGTTCCTTGGGGATGGCGGAGCATACTTCTTAGGCTTTATGTTGGCCGAATTAGCCGTGCAACTGGTAATTCGCAACCCCACCGTATCGCCTTTCTATGCACTAGCCGTATTGTTTTATCCCGTGTTTGAAACCTTATTCACAATTTGGCGTCGAAAGTTTAAACGTGGTGTGCCTGTAGACAGGCCTGATGCATTGCACTTACACCAACTGATTTTCCGCAGAATGGTGCGAGTGAGCGTCGTGGCCTCCGGGCGTCGTCATGTGCCGCCCATGTCTAATGCCATGGCTTCACCATACTTGTGGGGTATTGCATTGGTAGGGTTGATTCCTGCCACCATTTGGTGGGACAACACGTGGGCGTTAGCGCTTAGTATTCTGGCCTTTGCTTGTAGTTATGTCTGGCTATATGCTCGACTGGTACATTGGCGTAGACCAGCTTGGTTATTGCTGCCGTCGGTGAGACGCGCACGTCGCGAACGACAGCAGTAGAATGACAAATGTGTATTGATTATTGATCCTCAGGGGAGAACATCTTGCAAGTCAAGGACATTAAACTCGCCGTGATCGGACTGGGCTATGTGGGTTTGCCACTAGCTGTCGAGTTTGGCAAAAAGCGTTCGGTTATCGGTTTTGATATCAATGTGGCGCGTATCGCCGAATTGAATGCCGGTCAGGACCACACTCTGGAAGTAGAGCCCGAAGAGCTGAAAGAAGCCTCTCATTTGCGCTTCACTCATGAGACAGCTCAATTGTCTGAGGCCAATGTGTTCATTGTGACGGTGCCTACCCCTATCGATGATTACAAACAGCCGGATTTGACACCCTTGGTACGCGCCAGCGAAACCATTGGTAAAGTGCTGAAAAAAGGTGACATCGTGGTGTATGAATCCACGGTGTACCCAGGCGCCACCGAAGAGGTGTGTGTGCCTGTGCTAGAACAAGTTTCCGGCCTGCGTTTCAACGAAGATTTTTATGCAGGTTACAGCCCTGAGCGTATTAACCCCGGCGACAAAGTTCACCGCTTACCTAGCATCCGCAAAGTCACATCCGGCTCTACGCCAGAAGTGGCTGAATTGGTGGATAGCTTGTACGGTGAAATCATTACTGCTGGTACGCATAAAGCAGCCTCTATCCGTGTGGCTGAAGCCGCCAAAGTGATTGAAAACACGCAGCGTGACGTCAACATCGCGTTGATCAACGAATTGGCGCTGATTTTCAATAAATTGGGTATTGATACTCAAGCGGTATTGGAAGCTGCCGGTACGAAGTGGAACTTCCTGCCTTTCAGACCGGGTCTGGTTGGCGGCCACTGTATTGGTGTGGATCCTTACTACCTAACGCACAAGGCGCAATCCATCGGTTATCACCCTGAAGTGATTCTGGCTGGTAGACGTTTGAATGACTCTATGGGTGCATACGTGGCATCTCAGTTGGTCAAAGCGATGACCAAAAAACGTATTCAAGTGCAAGGTTCGCGCGTATTGTTATTGGGTCTGACATTTAAAGAAAACTGCCCTGATCTGCGTAATACACGTGTGGTAGATATTATTCGCGAACTGGCTCAGTACGATGTGAACGTAGATGTATACGATCCTTGGGTGGAAGCCGACGAAGCTCGCCGCGAATATGGTGTGGACGTTGTAAGCAAGCTGGATGATGGTCAGTATGATGGCGTGATTATCGCTGTGGCCCATAAACAGTTCGTGGAAATGGGTGCAGAGCGCTTGCGTGCCTTGGGTAAAGCCGATCACGTACTGTACGACTTGAAATACGTACTTCCACAAGACGCGTCCGATCTGCGTCTGTAAGGCGAACGCTATGAGTGAAGCATTGCAAAAAGCATGGAAAGCCCTAGAAGCCCAACCACGTACGTGGTTGGTGACAGGGTGTGCTGGGTTTATTGGTTCCAACCTCTTAGAAGCCTTGTTGCAGCATGGACAAAATGTAGTGGGTCTGGATAACTTTGCTACCGGACACCAGCACAATTTGGATAGCGTGCAGCAAAACGTGGGCCCAGAAAACTGGGCGCGCTTCCGTTTCATTGAAGGCGATATTCGTCACCCTGAAACCTGCCAACAAGTGTGCAAAGGCGTAGATTACGTGTTGCATCAAGCGGCATTGGGTTCGGTTCCCCGCTCATTAAATGATCCTCTGACCACCAACGAGGTGAATATCAGTGGTGCCTTGAATATGATGGTGGCAGCGCGTGATGCGGGTGTAAAAGGCTATGTGTACGCAGCATCCAGCTCCACCTATGGCGATCACCCTGGTTTGCCTAAAGTAGAAGACACCATTGGTAAGCCATTGTCGCCATACGCTGTGACTAAATACGTGAACGAGCTTTATGCTGATGTGTTTAACCGTGCTTACGGTTTCAGCAGTGTGGGCTTGCGTTATTTCAACGTGTTTGGCCGACGCCAAGATCCTAATGGCGCATACGCTGCGGTAATCCCGCGTTGGATTGCCACTATGGTTGCAGGCGACGTTGTTACCATTAATGGCGATGGCGAAACCAGCCGTGATTTCTGCTACATCGATAACGTTATCCAAGCCAATATTTTGGCAGCGTTGGCCGAAGGTGAGGCACGCGCTCAGGTATATAACGTTGCCGTGAGTGGTAGAACCACACTGAACGAGCTGTTTGGTTACCTAAAAGCCGAGTTGAAAGCCAATGGTGTGGATTACACCTTGGATGCAGTACACGGTGACTTCCGTCCAGGCGATGTACGCCATTCTCAAGCGGATATTTCTAAGGCAGGCCGTTTGCTGGGCTACGCACCAGCTTTCACGATCCAGCAAGGGTTAGCACAAGCTATGCCCTGGTACTTGCGGTTCTTGGGGTGATATTTAAACGGTTGTGGCAGCGCTGGAGCGCAATGCATACAGACCACCACCGCATTGCCAGAGGGGCAATGCGCGTGGCGGTCTTTTTGCTGCTCGGTAAGTTTGCGGGTGCCTTAAAAGAAATGGCCGTGGCGTATCGCTACGGTATCAGTGATGTGGTGGATGCCTACCAATTCACGATGGTGATGGCGAACTGGTTACCCGTTACGCTAGTGGGTGCCATGTCGGTAGTGCTGATTCCCGTACTGGTGCGTTCACGTAATCAGCCGGATGCACAACGTCAACGATTTCTAGGTGAGCTGTTAACCAGCACGATGCTCTTGGGCTTGGTGCTGGGAGCGTTACTCTGGTTTTGCTGGCCGTGGGTGATGCAAATCATGGGTACGGGCTTGAATGCCGGTACCAAAGCCATGAGCATGGAGCTTATTCATGCATTTGCACCGGCGGCTTTGTTTACGCTGTTGATTGGTCTTAGTGCGGCACGACTGCGCGCCAGAGAGCGCCACATCAATACATTGCTGGACAGTGTGCCAGCGTTTTCTATACTAATTTGGGTATTGCTGGCACCGCCGGGTGCTATGGCAGGGCCGCTGTTATGGGGTACGTTGCTAGGCTATATAGTGCAGTGCGTGTGGCTGCATATCTTGGCGCAACGAGCCGACCAAATTTCTGTACGTCCGCAGTGGGGTTGGCAGGCTGAGCAATGGCCGGCATTAATGCAAGCTGCCACCATCATGCTGATTGGTCAGGTGGCCATGAGCTTTGTGGGCCCAGTGGATCAGTATGCTGCGGCACAATTAGGCGGTAATGCCAACGCGACATTTGGCTATGCCAACCGTTTTATCTCCTTAATGCTGGGGGTGGGCGCAGCCTCGGTAGGCCGTGCAGCATTACCAGTATTAGCTGACATTATTAGCCAAGGCGATACGCAGCGCGCACGAGCAATGGCATTGCGTTGGTCATTGTTGATGGTGCTAGCGGGTTTGGTAGTGGCATTTGTAGCATGGGTGTTGGCGCCGTGGGGTATAGCATTACTGTATGAGCGTGGTGCTTTTACGGCTGCAGATACCGCTAAAGTGGCTGAAGTATTACGCTGGGGCGTGATGCAGTTGCCATTTTATTTTGGCGTTCTAGTCTTAGTGCAGTTGCTAGCCAGTCAGCAGCGTTACCGATTGATGGCCAGCATTGCTGTATTGAATTTTGTGGTGAAGGCTATATTGACCTTAACCCTGGCCCCGCGCTTGGGTGTACAGGGTATTATGCTGGCCACCAGTTTGATGTATACCAGTTCGTTTGTATGCTATTTTCTGGCAGCCAGTCGCCCCGTAAAAGCGACTACTAACTAAATTTCTGTGACCTATTTCTGATCGCATGATGCATATAATGATTGTCATCCATTCCCTAGGTGGGGGTGGTGCAGAACGAGTGGCAGTGGATCTAGCCACATACTGGCAGAAGCTTGGGCACAAGGTGTCCTTGGTGACGCAAAGTACGCGCGAGTCGGATGTCTATAGCCTGCCGGATAGTGTGCAGCGCTTTGTGTTGGGCACAGCAGGGGATTCTGGTGGTGGTTGGCGTGGTGCCTTGGCCAACTGGAAACGCATACGTAAATTACGCAGAATTTTCCGTAAACAAAAACCAGACTGTGTGCTGGGCATGATGACGACGTCATCCGTATTGGCGGTTGCCGCTGCCAAGAAGTTGCCATGCAAAGTGATCGTGTCGGAGCATACACACCCGCCTTATCAGAAGCTGCCCGAAGTGTGGCAGAAGCTACGTCGGTGGGCCTACCCGCGTGCAGAGGCAGTTGTGGCATTAACCTCAGGCACAGCTAGCTGGATACAGAAAAATGTACCCGGTTCCAATGTGGTGATTATTCCTAATTCGGTGCGCTGGCCGTTGCCAGATGCGCAGCCGGTAATTACGCCACCTGAACGTGAAGGTAGGCAGCGTCTATTGGCGGTAGGGCGGCTACACCCCGTGAAAGGCTTTGATGTATTGATTCAGGCTTTTTCTTTGCTGGCCAAGTATTTCCCCCATTGGGATTTAGCCATCGTAGGTGAAGGTGCCCAGCGTGAGACCTTGCAAGCACAAATTGATAGTTTGCATATGGGGCAGCGTATTTCTTTAGTGGGTAGAGCTGGCAACATACGTGAGTGGTACGAAGCCTCTGACTTGTATGTGCTGAGTTCGCGCACTGAAGGGTTGTCTAACACCTTGTTGGAAGCCATGGCGTGCGGTTTGCCCGCTGTTGCTTTTGACTGTGATACCGGACCACGCGAAATCATTCGAGCCGACTTGGATGGTGTCTTGGTGCAACCTGTTGAAGACCCAGAAGCCTTGGCCGCACACCTCTCCGACATGATGGCGCACCCGTTGAAGCGAGTGGCATTTTCTCGTCGTGCTGTGGATGTGCGTGACCGTTTTTCAGCGGCTAGGATCATGGCACAATGGGAGCAATTGCTGAAGGCACCAACGCGAACCAAACGTTGAGAACTCTACGGGTGTAAGAGTGAAAATACTTTTTTTTGTGGGCGCAATGAATGCCGGCGGGGCTGAGCGAGTAGCCGCCACGTTAGTCAATGCGTGGGCGGCGCGTGGTGATGAGGTGGTGCTAGTGCCCACTCATTTAGGCTCGTCTCGTAGCTTTTATCCCATTAACGATAATGTGCGAGTGCATTGGCTAAAGCAGCATTTGCCTGCGTTGCCGCTGCCCAGTGCGCTACGTAAATGGTTGGGGATGCGCCGAGTAGTGCGCCAAGAAAAGCCCGACGTAGTGTTGAGTTTTCTGACTAATGTAAACGTGGCTACGTTGCTGAGCTTACGTGGGTTGAGTGTACCTGTGGTGGTGTGCGAGCGTACTAATCCGGCTCATGCCACCAATGTGGGCCGTGTGTTAGGGTGGTTGCGACGCCGATACTATGGCACTGCCTCAGCAGTGTGCGTGCAAACGTCTGATGCGGAAAAAGCCTTGCGTACGATGGTGCAGCGTCTACCTGCAGTGGTCGCTATACCCAATCCGTTGCCCAATGATATTTGGCATATTCAGCGTCAGGAATCCGTAGAAAAAGAAACGCCTGCGCGCGTGGATGCGTTGGGTAGGCTCGTGCCTGCCAAAGGGTTTTCTCTGTTAATTAATGCTTTTGCGGAAGTGGCTGAACAGCGCCCTGATTGGCATTTATACATACATGGTGAAGGCCCACAGCGTGCAGAGTTAGAACGACAAGCCGAGCTAGTAGGCTTGAAAGATCGTATTCACCTTCCTGGTCGTACCGAGTACCCATGGCATGAATTAGCGCATTCGCAGATTTTTGTGTTGAGCTCACAGTACGAAGGTTTCCCTAATGCTTTGCTAGAAGCGATGGCGTTGGGTTTGCCATGCGTGACCACCGACTGCCCTAGTGGGCCAGCTGATATTTCGCAGCAAGGTAAAGATGCGCGATTAGTGCCGGCAGGCAATAAAGCCGCTATGGCACAAGCGTTAGCAGAGTTGATGGATGATAGGCGTTTGCGTGGTGCATTAGGGCAACGCGCAGCGCAATCCGTGCGTGATCGTTATGCGCTGGATGTAGTCTTGCAGCAGTGGGATCAGGTATTCAAACAGGTTATGCAAAAAGAGTAGTGCTATGAACCAAGACGCTACACAGCCTTTAGTCGTTGTACATATTATTTCTGGCCTAGGGCAGGGCGGTGCTGAAGCCGTACTGTTCCGTTTGGTGACAGCTCCTAATCCTAATGTGAAACACATCGTGATTTCCATGGGTGGTGAAGATATTTACGGTGAGCGATTGCGTCAGGCTGGCATCAGGTTGTACTGCTTGCAGATGGGCGGTGTGCTAGGGCTGATTCCTGGTTTTTTTAAACTACGTAATTTGCTGAAAAGCTTGCGCCCCGATGTGGTGCAAACGTGGATGTACCATGCTGACCTGATAGGCGGTATGGCAGCACGCGGTGCTGGCGTGAAGCGCATCGTATGGGGCATACGTAATTCCGGTGAAAACTTGCATAAAGGTAGCCCAAAGTCCCGAGTGGTAGCGTGGGTGTGTGCCAAGCTTTCTACCCGTATTCCTACGTCGATTGTGGCGTGTGCAGAAAATGCTGCTCAGCGTCATCAAGCATGGGGTTATGACGCCGATAGGATGGTGGTGATCCCTAATGGCTATGATTTGCGACGTTGGAAAGTGCCAGAAGGCACGCGTGAAAAAATGCGCCATGAGCTAGGGCTATCGCTAGATCAGCCAGTCATTGGTGCTATTGCTAGATGGAATCCGCTTAAAGATCATGCCAATTTACTGGCCGCTTTTGCGCAAGTGGTAAAAAGCTTTCCCGAAGCGCGCTGTGTACTGGTGGGCGAGGGTTTAAGCGCTGATAACGCCCATGTTATGGCGTTGTTGGAACAACATGGTTTGGTGGATAGGGTGCTGCTGTTAGGTCGTAGGGATGACATTCCAGCCATCATGGCGGCGTTGGATATCCATGTGTTGTCTAGCCAAGCAGAAGGTTTTCCTAATGTGGTGTGCGAAGCTATGGCGGCGGGCGTAAGTTGTGTAGTTACGGACGTGGGTGATGCCGCCAGTATTTTGGCAGGAACTGGCGTGGTGGTCCCTCCCCGTAATGCCAAAGCATTGGCTCAAGGCATTAACCAAGTGCTGGGTGATGTGCATTCGTCTGAACGACAAAAGCAGCGTGACCAAGCCTTGTTGCGGGTGCAACAGTTTGGCTTAGACAAAATGGTGCAGCGTTACATCACCTTGTGGCAAGACGGTGCACCAAAAGTAGGGGCTGAGTGCCGACTCTTGATGGTGGTGAATAATCCAGCGTTCTTTTTGTCGCACCGTGCACAGATTGCGATGGAAGCGAAGCGGCAAGGGTATGCCGTGCACATTGCGACCATGGCAGGCGAAGCAGTACAGCAGATACGCGCCTTGGGTTTCACGCATCATGTTTTACCTATGAGTCGTAGCGGCAAGAATCCATTGCAAGAGCTGCAAACTCTGCATGTGTTGTACAAGCTATTTCGTAAGGTCAAACCAGCTGTAGTGCATGCTGTCACCATCAAGCCAGTCATCTATGGCGGTATCGCTGCTAGGTTGGCCAGAGTACCCGCTTTTGTAGCGGCGGTCTCAGGGCTGGGTTATGTGTTCATTAACGAGCAGGCAGGCCTAGTACGTAAATTAGCCATCATGTTGTACCGCGTGGCTTTAGGGCATAAGAACAGCAGAGTGATTTTCCAGAACGCCAGTGATAGAGACGTTTTATTGCAGGCCAAAGTGGTGCGGCAAAGCCAAGTAGTGATGATTCGCGGTTCAGGTGTGGAGTTACAGAAATTTCCGCTACATCCTAGCCCACCAGAACCTCCTGTTCAGGTGCTGATGGTGGCAAGGTTACTGAACGATAAAGGGGTACGCGAGTATGTGGAAGCAGCGCGCCTAAGTGGTGAGGCCGGTGACGCTATAGTATGGAGTATTGCTGGCGGCCCTGATGCAGGTAATCCTGCGAGTGTAAGCAAAGAGCAAATGCAGCAATGGCACGATAAAGGTATTGTGCAGTGGCTGGGTGAACGGTCCGATATTCCCACGTTGTATGCACAGAGCCACATTGCTGTATTGCCATCCTACCGTGAGGGTTTGCCTAAATCCTTGGTGGAAGCGGCAGCCGCAGGTATTCCTGTAGTGACTACTGATGTGGCTGGTTGTAGAGATGCTATAGAACCCGGTGTGAGCGGCGTGTTAGTGCCCGTACAAGATGCCAAAGCATTGTGGTTGGCAGTGCAGGGTTTGGCGCAAGATTACGCCTTGCGCCAAAAGATGGGGCAAGCAGGTAGGCAATTGGCGGAAGAGGCGTTTGATGTGCACAAAATTGTGCTGCAACACCTAGAAGTCTATAAAGCATTAGGGGCCGTGCCAACAGAGCGGCCAGCCCCTAGTCCTCAGCGCTTAGAAGGGTAGAGCTAGATCAGGGCGCAGGCGTTGAATAGCTGTACGGAACTCATTTTGGATACGTACTAGCGCTTCTTCGTTTTGTGCCTCAAAACGTAGCACCACTACTGGCGTTGTGTTAGAGGCACGAGCCAAGCCAAAGCCATCCTCGTACTCAGCACGAATACCATCAATAGTAATGCGCTCTTGAGCGGTTTCAAAAGCATCAGACTGCTGTAGCTGAGCGACAAACGCATGCGGTTCGCCTTCGTTCATAGGCAGTTTCAGCTCAGGTGTGGACAAGTCTTGTGGCAAGCCTTCCAGCGTCTCTGATGGTTCATGGCTACGTGCCAAAATTTCCAATAAACGCGCACCAGTGTACAGGCCATCATCAAAGCCGTACCAACGCTCTTTAAAGAAAATGTGGCCGCTCATTTCGCCCGCCAGCGGGGCGCCAGTTTCAGCCAGTTTGGCTTTAATCAGTGAATGGCCGGTTTGCCACATCAGCGGTGTACCACCAGCTTTGCTGACTTCTAGACCAACGTGGCGGCTGCATTTCACATCATAAATAATGGATGCGCCAGGTTCGCGCTGCAAAATATCGCGCGCAAACAGCACCAGTTGGCGATCAGGCCAAATGATTTCGCCAGATTTGGTGACTACACCTAAACGGTCGCCGTCACCATCAAAAGCTAAACCCAGTTCGCAATCACTGTTTTCTACGTGATGGATCAGGTCTGCTAGGTTGGCGGGGTCAGCAGGATCGGGGTGATGGTTAGGGAAATCGCCGTCTACCTCACCGTACAGCATGTCTACTTGACAGCCTATGGACTGGAACAAGGCTTCAGCCACTATAGCTGCAGCACCGTTGCCGCAGTCAACAGCGACTTTCATGGGGCGTACCAAACGTACGCTGTTATGAATTTCTTCTATGTATTGATCCAGCAAGCTTTGCTGTGTGCACTCGCCAACTGTAGCGGCTGGGGTAAAACCAGCTTGCATAGCGTGCTTGAGTTGTTGGATGTCTTCACCGTGCAGTGTACGGCCAGCCATCATCATCTTGAAGCCGTTGTACTCTGGTGGATTATGGCTACCTGTAATGGCAACGCCTGTACCTGTTTTTAGTACATGAGCCGCGTAATACACCAGCGGTGTGGGTACTAGGCCCAAATCAATACTGTTTGCCCCTACGCTATTGATACCAGCGTGCAAGGCTTTGGCCAATTCAGGGCTGCTGTGTCGGCCATCATAGCCAACGACAACGCTTTCAACACCATTTTTCAGTGCTTCTGTCCCCAATGCTTGCCCTAGCAAGTGAGCAAAGGTGGCATTGAGTTGTACAGGGACGGTTCCCCGTATGTCGTAGGCCTTGAAAACGGCATCAGGCAAGAGTGTGGAGGTCATGAAAATCCTCATGAAAGGCAATGATTAACCCCTTATTATCGCTCAGGGGAGTATGCTATGAAACAGATAAACACAGCTTTGGTTTTTTTTAGAGGCATTGCATGGCAGAGTTGGCGAGCTTACGGTCTTTATTAGGTGCGGACAATGTGTTGACGGACGAAGCGATGGCCCCGTTTTTGACCGACTGGAGAGAACGTTATTCAGGTGAGGCAGAAGCAGTAGTACGCCCAGACAGCACCGAGGAAGTCGCTAAGGTTGTGCGGTGGTGTGTAGAGCATGGGTTTAGTATCGTGCCACAAGGTGGTAATACGGGCTTATGCGGGGGCGCAACGCCTGATCATCGTGGACGCCAAATAGTGCTGTCACTGACACGATTGAATCGTATCCGTCATGTGGATACCGATAACGACACCATGATCGTAGAGGCGGGCTGCATTCTGCAAAATGTGCAAGAAGCGGCACAGCAAGTGGGTAGGTTATTTCCCTTAAGTTTGGCTGCTGAAGGTAGTTGTACTATTGGCGGTAACTTGGCCACTAATGCTGGTGGTACACAGGTGCTGCGCTACGGTAATACGCGTGAGCTGTGTTTGGGTGTAGAGGTGGTGTGCGCAGACGGCCAGATTTGGCATGGTTTGCGCGGGCTACGTAAAGACAACACTGGCTATGATTTACGTGACTTGTTCATAGGCAGTGAAGGGACGCTGGGTATTATTACCGCCGCATCCCTTAAGCTATATCCGCTTCCCGTGGCGCAATGTACCGCGATGCTGACATTGGCCTCGTTGGAAGATGCCGTAAAAATGCTATCCCTAGCCAGAGCAGGTTTTGGGGCTAGTCTGACCGGTTTCGAGGTGATGCGTAACAACTGCTTAGACGGTGTTATACGCTGCTATCCCGAGCAACGCTTACCTTTTGACGAGAAAGGCTCGCAATCTCCGTGGTTTGCTCTATTAGAGCTATCCGATAACGAAAGCGAAGCGCATGCGCGTGAGCGTTTTGAGGTGGTGCTGAGTGATGCTATTGACGCTGGTATCGTGCAGGATGCCGTCATTGCTGAAAGCGTGGCGCAAAGCAAAGCACTATGGCATTTGCGTGAAAGCATTCCGTTGTCAGAGAAAAGCTTTGGCAAAAGCGTGAAGCACGACGTGTCCATTCCCGTGTCGTCTATTCCCGCTTTTGTGGAAAAAACGAACGATATGCTGCAGCAACAGTTTCCCGGCGTAGAGCACGTAATCTTTGGGCACTTGGGTGATGGTAATTTGCATTACAACGTAGCGCGTGGCACGGCGTATAGCGAAGATGAGCTATTGAGCAAACAACAGGCTATTTATGAACTAGTGCACGGTAGCGTGCACGCTTTCCATGGTTCTATTAGCGCCGAGCACGGCATAGGTCAGCTTAAACGGGATCTACTACCACACTATAAAGATCCCGTGGAGTTGGCGCTGATGCAGAAAATCAAGCAAGCCTTAGACCCCAATGGTGTGATGAATCCAGGCAAAGTATTGCAAGAGCGTTAACGGCGTTGACAGCGACTACAAAAGTAAGTGGCCCGCTGGTTTTGTACTAGACGTAATATGGGCTTTTGGCATTGAGGGCAGGGCTTGCCTTCTTTGTCATACACCTTGGAGTGCAGTTCGAAATACGCTCCTGGCGTACCACTGGCATTCACGTAGTCTTTAAGAGTGCTGCCGCCAGAGGCCAAGGCATCACTCAAGGTTTGAACAATAGCAGTATGTAGTTTGGCGACACGAGGCTTAGAAATAGTATTGGCAGGTGCTTCAGGGTGTATGCCAGCTTTATAGAGTGACTCTGACGCATAGATATTACCTACGCCTACGACAATCTGCCCGCTAAGCAGTGTAGGTTTGATAGCGAGCTTACGTTGCTGCAAATGGGCAAATAGCATAGCAGGAGTGAAGTCTTCTCCTAAGGGTTCTACGCCTAGTTTTTGTAACAAAGGGTGTTGCAGCACATCGCCATTTTGGGCTGGGTGCCATAACACAGAACCGAAGCGTCTGGGATCATGTAACAGGAATCTGGACTCGTCGAACAACCACTCTACATGGTCATGTTTTAAACGAGGGGCGTCTAAGGGCACACGGCGCAGCGAGCCGGACATACCCAAGTGAATAAGCTGCGTACCGTGAGGAAACTGTATTAACAAGTACTTGCCGCGCCTACCACAGGCCAGCACAGGTTGTTCATGTACAAGTTGGGGTAATTCTTCGGGAATTGGCCAACGCATTCTAGGTTCGTGTACGATCAAAGTACGTAGCGTATGGCCAGTCATAACCGTCGCAATTCCGCGACGAGTTGTTTCAACTTCTGGCAATTCAGGCATAGTGGGGTGCTAACATTTGGTGAACGGGGCGGCCTCAATAAGCCATCTGACTGCTTAATCTTACGCGCTTTTGCGACGGTTTTTCTGGATGAATCTGTATTCCTTAGTATTTGGCTCCTTTTTGCTTGCTCCTCTTTATTCGGGGCTGCTGCATGCCGCTCCAAACCCGCTCGCACCCGAGCAGCAGGTTGAGCATATTTACTTGCGCAGCGGAGAATTGCCAGAAGTTAGCCTGAGCGCTGACATCATGTATAGAGTCTTGGTGGCAGAAGTAGCAGCACAAGCAGGTGATTTCGACACGGCAAGCCAAACCTTTCTGGATTTGGCCAAAGACACTTTAGATCCTCGTTTTGCTGAAAAGTCTTTTCAGCTATCTATGATTGATTACAACCAGTCTCGTGCGCTGCGTGCTGCACGTGAGTGGAACAGCTTAGCACCCGAAAATGCCGAAGCCAAAGCGACTGTATTGGCGTTGGAAGCCTCCGCTGGTAACACCAGAGGCATGGCACAAGCGTTGCGTCAGCGTATTGATAGCGCTAAAAACAAAGAGCAGGCCATTATCCAGGCAATGTCTTTGTCAGCTCGCATGGTAGATCCACGCTTGGCGTTGGAAGTATTAGAAGAAGCTATTCCCCCCGATTTACGTCAATTACCGGTATCGCATTTGGCGTTATCGGATGTGGCATGGGCAGCGCAGCGTCCAGCGCGCGCGTTGTACGAGGCTAGACAGGCACTAGAACGTTCTCCTGATTCCGAGGCCGCTGCGCAGCGTGTGTTGGAGTACGGTTTGCATGTGGATGTAGAAACCGCACTAAAAGAAGCGTCAGCAGTCGTGCAGCGCAACCCAGAGATGCGTAAATTGCAGCTGCTGCTGATTAGCCGGTTTGTGGATCATCGCAAATTCAACGAGGCATTAGCCTTGATTGATAGCATGCAGGCTCGCAATCCTGAAGATTTTGATTTGCTGTACACCAAGGCAGAAGTGCTGTTGCGTGCTCAACGTTACGATGAGGCTATAGAAGGGCTGAATGAGTTCATCAGCGTACAAAGTCAACGTAGACGTAGCGTGAATGACGGCGTTAGCAATGCATTAGCAGGCATTTCCGATGCGCGCTTGCTGTTGGTGCGTATTGCCGAAGAGCGCAAAGATTATGCAGAGGCTATCAGACAGCTAGACCTGATCGAAGAGCCAATGCTGCGGTTCCAGTCGCGTGTGCACCGTGCGGTATTGGAGGCACGATCGGGTGATCTGAAAAAAGCGCAGCGCACTCTAGATACCTTGGGTACACAGGATCGCCAAGAACAAGCTGTGGTGGCACTGACTCGTGCATCCATTTATCGTGAAGCAGGCCGTACTGATACGGCAACAACGGTGCTGGAACGCGCCAATAAAGAATTACCGGATACGGCAGAGATCAAGTACGACTTGGCAATGCTGTACGAACGCCAAGGGCGTTATCCTGAATTTGAAAAGCTCATGCGCGAAGTCATAGAGCTAGAGCCTGCGGAGGCCAATGCGTATAACTCGTTGGGTTACACCCTAGCAGATCAGAATCGTAATTTGGATGAAGCGCAAGATTTGTTAGAACAAGCCATGGAGCTTGAGCCAAACAATCCTTATATTTTGGATAGTGTGGGTTGGTACTTGTTCCGTGTGGGCGATTATCAAGCTGCGGCTGAGTACCTAGAGCGTTCTTATGCGCTCATGCCTTCTGCTGATGTGGCGGCGCATTTGGGCGAGGTGTACTGGGTAGATGGCCGTCCAGAACAGGCAAAACAAGTGTGGGCAGACGCCTTGGCGCACGACCCTACGAATGAAGCTTTGCTCAATACCTTGAAACGCTTGGGCGTTACACTGCCTTAACTCATTATGAATGCTGTATTTTCTTTTTTTCGTTCTTGGCGACATTTGGCATGGGTGGCTCTTGCCGCGTTGTTGAGTGCGTGTGCTACACCATTGCCATCATCTTCTGATGGTGCCGAGGTAGAGTTAGCTCAATCGTTTGAGCGCAGTGGTAGGTTTGCCGTCACCATGCAAGAGTTTGCGGGTGAGCGTCAAGCAGTGCAGGGCGGTTTTACATGGTTAGATCAGCAAGGTATTTTGCAAATAGATTTGACCAACCCTATGGGCACAGTATTGGCGCGTGTGCTGGTCATGCCTCAAGGCGCTAGCTTGCAGCGCACCGATGGCAGCATGGAATATGCAACAGGGCCGGATGAGCTGGTAGAGCAGTTGTTGGGTAGCCCCATTCCCGTTGCGTATTTACGTGCTTGGTTGCAAGGGCAAACTGGTGTGGCAGCCGAGCGTGATGCCGAAGGCCGTCCTGAAGCTTTTGTGCAGGATGGTTGGCGTGTGCGTTTGCAGCGTTACGACCAAACTGGACCACGAATATTGCAATTGAATCGCAACGATGCGCAGCGCGATATCAGTGTGCGCTTGGTTGTAGATAGGTAAGCAGCATGGGCAAAGCGTTATACGATGTGCCTGCTCCAGCTAAGCTCAACCTGTTTTTGCACTTAGTGGGACGCAGGTTAGATGGCTACCATAAGCTAGAAACTGTATTTAGGTTTATTGACCTTCAAGATACGTTGAATTTTGAACGACGTAACGATGGTCAAATCGTACGTGCCCAAGAAACCTTAAGCGGCTTAGCTGCCGAAGATGACTTAATGGTGAGAGCAGCGCGTTTATTGCAGCAGGCTACAGGTACCTCGTACGGTGTTGAGCTAGATTGTATTAAACGTATTCCCGCAGGCGGTGGCTTAGGCGGCGGCTCTAGTGATGCTGCCAGTACACTGATAGCTCTGAATAAACTATGGGAAACTGGCTTGAATCGAGCGCAACTCATGCGCTTGGCTGTACAGTTAGGGGCTGATGTCCCTGTGTTTGTGTTTGGGCAAAATGCGTTTGCTACCGGCATTGGCGAGCAACTGCGGGCGGTAAATCTGCCACCAGCGTGGTACACCGTGGTGCAACCTAACGCGTTTGTGAGTACAGCAGAAGTTTTTGCAGATAAAGGGTTGACACGTAATTCTAAGAGTGTAATAATTACGTTCTTTGATGGATGGCAGGTTGCTTCTCGTAACGAAAGTAAAAAAGAAACATCTTCTTTGCTTTTTGGGAAGAACGACATGGAGCCCATCGCATGTAAAAATCATGTGGCGTTAGATGCGGTAATTAGGATCTTGCGAAACAATAATTTACATGTTAGAATGACAGGCTCTGGTTCGTGTGTTTTTGTAGAGTATGACAATTTCACCACGGCCACTAGTCAAAACAGAAGAATTAGCGGTAAACTACTCAACCTGACACATGACAGGAAGTTGCTGGTAAAAGGTCAATGGTTATGCCAAGGGCTTGATTATCACCCGTTATACTTCTGGTTAAAATAGAATTTGGGGAATCGCCAAGCTGGTTAAGGCACTGGATTTTGATTCCAGCATGCGAAGGTTCGAATCCTTCTTCCCCAGCCAATCAATCAGGTTTACACCTGAAATCGTAAAGCTGTTGTGTCGTACCCGAAGGGCTGCGGCCAACAGCTTTGCTTTTTTGTTTGCATCACCTACACAGCACATCTCATGGCAAACGACCGCTTCATGATTTTCACTGGGACAGCTAACCCTCGTTTGGCTGTAGACGTTGTCAATCATCTGGATATGTCTCTGGGCAAAATGACAGTGGGTCGCTTCTCCGACGGGGAAGTGATGGTTGAAATTAATGAAAATGTGCGTGGTCGTGACGTTTTCGTTCTTCAGCCCACCTGCGCGCCTACGAACGACAATCTGATGGAAATCATGGTGATGGTGGATGCACTACGCCGTGCTTCCGCAGGCCGCATTACAGCAGCAATCCCTTATTTTGGTTACGCCCGCCAAGACCGACGTCCTCGTTCTGCGCGTGTGTCTATTACCGCCAAAGTCGTAGCAAACATGCTGCAAGTGGTTGGGGTAGATCGAGTCATGACCATGGATCTGCACGCTGACCAAATTCAAGGTTTCTTCGATATCCCCGTAGATAATATCTACGCATCCCCCATTTTGTTGGGTGATATCTGGCGCTGTAACTACCAAGACTTGGTAGTGGTGTCTCCTGATATCGGTGGTGTGGTACGAGCTCGAGCCTTGGCTAAACAGTTGGAAGCTGATCTGGCGATTATCGATAAACGCCGTCCTCGCGCCAACGTGTCCGAAGTAATGAACATCATCGGTGATGTAAACGGTCGTACATGTTTGATCATGGATGACATGGTTGATACAGCCGGTACGTTGTGTAAAGCTGCCGAAGCTCTGAAAGAGCGTGGCGCTGGCGCTGTATACGCATACTGCACACACCCTGTGTTGTCTGGCGAAGCCATTGAGCGTATTAGCAACTCCCAGTTGAACGAACTGGTGGTTACTGACACGATTCCTCTGTCCGCCGCAGCACGTGAATGCAGCAAAATCCGCCAGTTGTCCTGTGCGCCTTTGCTGGGCGAAACTATGATGCGTATTTATAACGCTGAGTCGGTTAGCTCACTGTTTGTAGATTGATTTTTCTAGGGTTGCTGGTCGCGGCAGCCCTAATTGTCGACGTTTAAACGACGTCTTTGAATCGGCCTTATGGCCATATTGGAGTCTCACATGAAATTTGCTGCTTCCTCGCGTAGCGTACAGGGTTCGGGTGCGAGCCGCCGCCTGCGTCGCGCTGGTCAGGTGCCTGCCGTTGTGTACGGTGGTAACGCTGAGCCACAAGTAATTGCTCTGGACCACAACCAGATTTACCACGACTTGAACAAACCTGCTTTCCACGCTTCCATTTTGACAATGGAATTGGACGGTAAAGCTCAAGACGTACTGGTACGTGCTGTGCAATGGCACCCATACAAACAGCAAGTTATGCACGTTGATTTCCAGCGCGTTATGGCTGGCGAGAAAATCACTACACGTGTACCACTGAACTACGTAAACGGTGATGCATCCCCAGCAGTTAAACTGCACAGCCAAGTTATCAGCCACGTTGCTGTTGACCTGGAAATCACTTGCTTGCCAAAAGACCTGCCTACTGAAATCACAGTAGACTTGGGTGAAATGGGCGAAAACGCCAACATGTTGCTGAGCCAAATCAAGTTGCCAGCTGGTGTTGAGTACGCAGGTACTGAAGAAGATCCAGTATTGGCAGCAGCTTTGGCTGTTGGCGGTGCTAAGGCTGAAGACGAAGGCGAAGAAGGCGAGTCCTCCGAAGAAGCTTAAGTCTGTCCTTAGATCTCAGCTATCTATAGCAGTACAAAACCCCTGCCAGAAATTCTGTCGGGGGTTTGTTTTTGTTGATCTAGTTAGTTTGTTGTAGGCCTATAAACAATGTCTAAAGCAATACGTTTGATTATTGGTTTGGGAAATCCCGGCCCAGAATATGAAGCAACTCGCCATAACGCGGGCTTTTGGCTGGCTGACCGTTGGGCGCAACAACTACATGCTTCATTCACGCTAGAAAAAAACTTTAATGCGTGGGTAGCAAAAGGTAGGTTTGAGGGCGAGGCAGTGATCATCGCCAAACCTATGACGTACATGAACCGTTCAGGTCAGGCGGCTGGTCCATTAATGCGCTTTTATAAGCTCACGCCAGATCAAGTATTGGTAGTGCACGATGAGCTAGACCTATTACCAGGTCAAGCAAAAATGAAATTTGCAGGAGGTCACGCCGGACACAATGGTTTGCGTGATATACACCAAGTGTTTGGAACGCCAGATTATTGGCGTTTGCGTATAGGTATAGGGCACCCACGCACATTGGGCTTGGCTCAGCAGGTGGCTGGTTTTGTTTTGAATGCACCGCGTAAAGAAGAATTGTCTCAAATTGAGGATGTACTGTATCGTTGCGATGCTATTTTGCCCGACATCTTGGCTGGGAAAATGGATATAGCAACCGCCAAACTGCATAGTGAGAACCGCCCCTAATGAATGGTAAACCTGTGCGTTTTCGTGATGAACTGAAGGATTTCTTTGCCTTTTTAAGACGGCCAACACTGAGCCGTCGTCATGTGATTCGTAGAACAGGTAATGCGGTGCAAGTGGATTGGTTTGCCGCGGCAACGTTTAAGCGTTTGTTATGTTGGGCTGTGTGTTTGTGGGCGATCAACATGGCGTTGTTTGGTCCCTTGGCGGCATCGGTGGCTGGTGCTACAGGTGCGCAGCATCGTTTGGATATTACTAATCTTCCGTGGTTGCAGGCCCTGATTTGGGCTCCCATCGTAGAAGAATTGGTCTTTAGGTACGGTTTACGTAGGCCACTACAGTTTGTGTGGTTGGGGCCTATAGTCGTGACATGTTTGTTTAGTGGCCCTGTGTGGTACAGCATTGCCTTAGTCGCGTTGTTGGTGTTGCTCTTGATGCAACCAGCGTGGAGTAATGCATCACTGCGAGCCAGTGCTACAACGGCTACAGGCTGGCGTTTGTGGATGCAACGCCTTAGTGGAAAACAGCCTATGCCCATGAAGTTTGCGCGTTGGTATGTGCGTTACTTTGGCTGGGTGATGTATTTGGCAACCATCGCTTTTGCGTGTTTGCATCTTTATAATTTCAATTTTGGTAATGGGCCGTGGTTGCTGTTACCGCTATTGGTACTGCCACAGTTGGTCACCGGATTGGTGTTGGCGTGGTTGCGCGTACGACGCGGTATTGCCGCCTCTATGGCATTGCATGCCATTTTTAATAGTGGCCCGTTGCTATTGGTTTGGATCATTGTCAGTACTTTGCCAGAGCACATGTTGTAAATGCTCGGAAACGGCCGCTAAGCCGCTACAATACTCCTTTTAATTTCTCTTGTTTTCGGAAACGTCATGTCACTTCAATGCGGCATTGTTGGCTTGCCCAACGTAGGTAAATCTACTCTGTTCAACGCCCTTACCAAAGCTGGTATTGCTGCAGAAAACTATCCGTTCTGCACCATCGAGCCTAACGTAGGGATTGTGGAAGTGCCGGATGCTCGTTTGGGTGAGCTGGCCAAAATCGTTAACCCCGAGCGCATTCTGCCCGCAGTGGTAGAGTTCGTGGACATCGCGGGCTTGGTAGCTGGCGCATCAGAAGGTGAAGGTCTGGGTAACCAGTTCTTGGCTAACATCCGTGAAACCGATGCCATCGTGCACGTAGTGCGTTGTTTCGAAGACGAGAACGTGGTTCACGTGGCCGGTAAAATCGACCCACTGAACGACTTGGAAGTGATTCACACTGAATTGGCATTGGCCGACTTGGTGAGTGCTGAGCGTGCATTGCAACGTAATAGTCGTACTGCGCGTTCCGGTGACAAAGACGCTATTCGTTTGTGCAAATCACTAGAGCGCATCATTGAAGCATTGGGCCAAGGTACACCAGTACGCGCATTGGATTTTGATGAAGCTGAATTGGTTGATCTGAAGCAGTTCTGTTTCATTACTGCTAAACCAGCTATGTACGTCGCGAACGTCAAAGAAGACGGCTTTGAGAACAACCCGTTCTTGGACAAAGTACGCGAATACGCTAATAAAGAAAAATCCCCAGTCGTAGCGGTGTGTGCTGCAGTGGAAGCTGAAATCGCTCAGTTGGATGACGAGGACAAAGCTGCCTTCTTGGAAGACATGGGCATGGAAGAGGCTGGTTTGAATCGTGTGATTCGTGCTGGCTACAACTTGCTGGGCTTGCAAACCTACTTTACCGCTGGTGTGAAAGAGGTGCGTGCTTGGACGGTGCCTGTGGGTGCTACAGCCCCTCAAGCTGCTGGTGTGATTCACACTGACTTTGAGCGTGGTTTCATTCGTGCGCAAACTATTGCTTACGATGATTTCATCCAGTTCAAAGGTGAGCAAGGTGCTAAAGAAGCAGGCAAAATGCGCGCTGAAGGTAAAGAGTACATTGTGAAAGATGGCGACGTGCTGAACTTCTTGTTCAACGTGTAAGCGTGATCACAAGGCGCTTAGTCGCCATCAAACACAAAGGGGCTTTATGCCCCTTTTGTTTTGCCTAAAAATTAGTTGGTGCGTGCTCAATCTGTAACCCACCGTTTTACTTAAACGTGCAATGTGGATTGTGTTGAGAGCAGTAATGGCGTTACGCAGCCATTTTTCGTTTATTCAAAACGCCATCAATTAAGCCCCATTCTAGGGCTTCTTCTGCTGTTAAAAAACGATCTCTATCTAATGCGGTTTCTACCTCGGCGTAGCTGCGACCGCAATGTTCTGCATATAGCCTAGTCATGCGCTGTTTGGTTTTCTGAATTTCTTCGGCGTGAATGAGAATATCAGAGGCTTGGCCTTGCGCGCCTCCGGATGGTTGGTGAACCAGTATGCTGGCATTGGGTAGGGACATGCGGTAACCGGGTTCACCAGCCATTAATAAGAACGACCCCATAGAGCGGGCGGTACCCATGCACAAGGTATATACCGGCGCAGAGATAAATTGCATAGTGTCATAAATAGCCAGACCGCTAGTCACCATACCACCTGGTGAGTTGATGTAGAGATGTATGGGCTTTTCAGGGTTTTCGGACTCTAGAAATAGTAGCTGCGCACACAGCAGAGCAGACACGTTGTCATTGACTTCACCATTTAGAAAAATAATGCGATCACGTAGTAGTCGTGAGTAGATATCAAAAGATCGCTCTCCACGCCCTGATTGTTCTATGACCATGGGGATAAGTTGCATGGTTTCACGCATGGCGGTTCCTTATTCGTATTCTATTTTGCGAGATAACTAGGCAGCGAGCGCTAGCCATAGTGATGCGTCATTAGCGGCACGAGAGCACGGTGTAGTGGCTATGATGGATACTTTGTGTGTGATGCGCAGGATGCTGTGATTTTCTTCATGTGGGATCACTTGAAAAACAACCACACTTTCTAGTAGTGGGAAGTCCTCATCACGCATACGGTAATGCTGTTCTTCGTTTTGCACAGTGAATATGGGGGTGCTTTCAATTAAGGCATCACTGGGCAGCCATTGTTCACGAAATTCAGGAATGCTGATGGCACGCCAGACTTTTTCAGGCGGTGCCTCCAGTTGATACTCAAGTATCAACGTGTCATCGCTACTTTCGGTGGTGATCTCACTCATTGGTCCATATCCTTGAGTAATGCTTGCAGGGCCTCAACTCGCGCAGGCCAGTAGGAACGGTATTTGGAAAACCAGCTGGCTAGTTGAGCCAAGCCTTCAGGATTCACCTCATAATTCACGAAGCGGCCTTGTTTCTCTTCTCGCACGAGAC
>SRSN01000248.1 GCA_004791645.1 Alcaligenaceae bacterium 429 | reverse complement strand
GGGCGGGGTGGTGCTGTCTGGGCACACAGATGTAGTGCCCGTAGATGGGCAAAACTGGACGGTAGACCCTTTTCAGTTAAGCGAACACGACAGCAAGTTATACGGACGCGGTACGGCTGACATGAAAGGCTTTATTGCCTCTGTGCTGGCAGCGGTACCGTTGTTTGTCAAAACTGAATTAAAAACACCCATCCATTTGGCATTTTCTTATGACGAGGAAATAGGCTGTTTGGGTGTGCGCCCTATGTTGGCAGAGCTAGCTAAGCGCCCATTGAAATACAGTCTGTGCTTGATCGGTGAACCTACCGAGATGAAGCCCGTGCTGGGTCACAAAGGCAAACTGGCTATGCGTTGCTGCATCAAAGGTGCGGCATGCCATTCGGCGTATGCGCCTTATGGTGTGAATGCTATTGAGTACGCTGCCCAATTGATCACCCGTTTGGGTGAGATGGGTAAACGTCAGGCTCAACCTGAGCTGCACGATGCCCGTTTTGACCCGCCGTACTCCACCATTCAGACCGGTGTGATTAAGGGTGGTAGAGCCTTAAATATTGTTCCTGCCGAGTGCGAGTTCGATTTTGAGGTGCGTGCGTTGCCCGATTTTGATGCACAAACCGTAGCGGATGAATTGCAGCAGTACGCACAGAACGAGTTGGTGCCTGCTATGCAAGCCGTGCAGCCAGATACGGGAATTGAAATGCAGCCTCTCAGTGCCTACCCAGGGTTGGTCACTCCGCCTGATAGCAACGCAGCACAATTGCTGGCGCTTATCAGTGGTTCAGATGATTTTGGTACGGTGGCATTTGGTACCGAAGGTGGGTTGTTTGAGCAAGCCGGTATTCCCACCGTGGTCTGCGGTCCGGGCAGTATGGATCAAGGCCATAAGCCAGACGAGTTCATTCATGTGCAGCAGTTAGCGGCATGCGATGCAATGCTGGTGAAACTGGCGAATCACCTTGCCCAACATAGCTTGTAAAAATAAGTAGGTGTTGTTGTGAAGAAGAGGGCCCTGAGGTGCTGGTGATGCGGCAAGACCTCAGGGCTGCTCTATTTGTAGCGCAACCAGATACTTTTCACGTTTCTCCAATGCAGCAATGGCGGTGCTTTCTAACTGACGTGCCGTTTGGTTGATCAGGGCTTCCGAGAGCACAAAATAGGCGCTGACACTATTGTTGAAGAAGTTACTGCGATATGGCACCACAAAGGTATGTGTGGCAACACGAGCAAGCGGTGATAGCTCTTGGTCAGTAAGGGCAATCACCGTAATGCCAGCTACGTTTGCCAGTTCAGCGACAGCGATGACTTCGCGGGTGTACGGGTAGACACTGACGGTGACCAGCACATCACCGGGTTCTAGCTGTGCCAACCCCTCAGCCGCACCCAAGTTAGCAGGGTCTAACAACCCTACGTCACTACGGATTAGGCCTAACCCATAACAAAAAAACTGTGCCAGCGAACTGTATTGGCGTTTGCCATGAATGCGTACACGTGGCGCGTGTGCGAGTTCCTGTGCTGCCGTGATGATAGTTTCGGCAGACAGCAGTTGCAGGCTGTGCTGGATAGTGTGACAGGCTTCTGTGGCTAAGGTGGTGGCATGTGCCAGCGCATCATCGTCAGCGTGTAATGGGGACTGTGGCTGCGATGCTTTGAGTAGTTGTGTGGCCTGTGCACTGTAAAACGATGAAGATTGTGATGCTAAGTGGTCTCGCAACAAACGTTGAAAGTCGGCAAAACCACTAAATCCTAATTTCTTGACTAAGCGAGTCAGGGAAGAAGGGTTGATATAGAGTCGCTCTGCCAATTCAGTGATGGACAGTAGCGCGGCCTCTTGAGGATGAGACAAGATTTTGCCCAGCGCGGCTAGCGTCTTTTCCCCTAAATGCACGGAACTGTTTTGATCACTAATGTTGTGAGCCAGTTGGCGCAGGGCCTCTAGATCGGCGGGGCGAGAAATGCTCATATTGTTTTAGTTACGCTGTAAGCCAGTAAATGAGAACAACGGTGCACGACTAGGGCCGTCATAGACCGACCAGATGAGGTTGTGGCCTTCAAATAAGAAGTCTGCCGTTGCCATGGTGTTTTCGTTGTCGCTGTCGTTCGCTTCACGTCTATAAATAGGGTAGGTGTCGTGCTCGTGATTGCCCAGTATGGCGAGCGCATCCACCGTGCTGTTTGGTCGGGTACGGGCGTCTTGCAGCAAGCGTTCGCCTTGTACTTGTCGATAGCCCGATGAACCGGTGATGATTTGTGGGTAATCGCGCTGTGCCGCATGAATGGCATGGTTAGCGTGAAAGCCTAGATGCTCTATGGGTTCAACCGATACATCGGCCCTATTAAATTCCACACTGTGTATGCTGCTATACGCATCACATAAGCTAAGGTGAAACGCCCCTGAGCGCACATGGCTACGTAGCAAACGAATGGCTGCTTCTACCGAGGGCTGGCTCAGAATGGCACGGCACAACACCATACGAGGAGTACCAGGCTTGGCATCTAATGAACGTATATTGTTCACCGTCATGACCAACTGATTCACGTTGGTGGCAAAGGTGTGGCCGGGTATAGAGCCAGGGTACGCAAAGGATACAAAGGCAGTATCCTCTGTGGGTGTGGCATGCACAATGGCACAGTGACCATAAAAGCTAGGGTCACCATCTTCGTTGTGGGTAATGCGTCGATGCGAGGGCGTAGCTTGCTGCACAGTGGTGCAGCCGTCAGGCGCCATGGCCCACAAGTCACCTCTACAGTTCCACATAAAGGTTTCATCTATGGATAGCTGCAAGCCTACGGCAAGGCCCTCGATTTCCTCCCAAATAGTAGGAAAGTGAGTTTGCACCTGCGCTTTCATGTGCTGTAGTTCGGCAGAGCCTAACCACTTACGCAACTGCTGCCAGGTATCGCTGGGCAGTAGTTTTTGATGGATGGCTTGCGCCCCGAATTGACCAAGTTGCACACCTATTTCATGGTGTGAGCCACTGATCTGCAAATAGTGAAGACTGGACATCGTTCTAGGCCCGACAAAAAGGGGATAGACATGCGTACTGCGAGTATGCGCTTCGTTTTTTACATTATGGGATGGTTGTTAAGATTAGGCAAATAAATTTGCATTGAAAATTGTATGCAAATTTATTTGCCTAATCGGGGTATGAGTCGCTATAGCCGCAGGTGCAGCAAGGCACGGTGATATACGTAGAGAATGCACTGGGCATGCCATGTTAGCGAGTGCCCAGAGTGGCTTTTCAGTTAGTGCTTAGTCCAGTAAGCACCCGTGTGGTGCAACTGCTGCTCAGCTTTAGCAATATCGTTGACGGCACGCATGCCGGTACGTGCTAACAATTGCTCAGCCAGCACTTCTACCAATGCTGAAGCCGCTGTTATTGAGGGGAAGAACGACGAGGTTTCGGTGTTGAACAGCAATAAACCGTTGGCCTCTAGCGCAATGGGGGCAACAGCACTGTCGCACAGCGCAACAATTTGGCTACCCGCGGCTTTAGCTGCTTCGTAGACCCGTACGATTTCCTGAGAGTAGGGCGCAAAGCCAATTAGCAGCACTACATCTTGAGGGCCTAGGCTGCGTAGTTCCATTTCCAATGTGCCTGCATCGCTGCGCAACATGTAAACGGAAGGGCGAAACAGCCTATATAGATAGTGAAAACCAAATGCGGGTGGGTACGAGGCTCTAAACCCCGCCACATACACACGCTTGGCTTTGTGAATCATGTCGGTCACAGCAGCTAGCTTTTCGGTATTCAGATTTTCCAACGCTTGGATGTTCAGCATTTGTGCATCCAGCATTTTTTGCTGCTTGTTGGGTGAGCGTTTGCTGCGTACCACGCGTTGTGCTTGCTCGGCATAGCCTTTCACTACCGTTTGCGGCAGTGAATGCACAAACACCGTTTTGAGCCCTGCCCAACCGCTATAGCCCAATGACTGAGCTAGACGAACCAGCGTGGCCGGTTGTACACCAGCTTGGCTAGCAACGGTGCGCATGGAAACCACAGGCACCTCGGCAGGGTGATCCAGCAGATAGCGAACAGCGACCTGAAATTGCGGTGGCAGGCTTGCAAACTCGGCCTGTAAGCGCTGAATCAGATCATCAAAAGTCGTAGGAGGGGCTAGGTGTGGACGCGTCATTCGCAAAGTATATATCAACTACGCTGCGGCAAAGAGGCCACAGAAAAAAGGGTTTTTCTGGATTATGCACTAGAGTTGATTTATTTGTTGTATTGTATTTATCA
>SRSN01000247.1 GCA_004791645.1 Alcaligenaceae bacterium 429 | reverse complement strand
CCACGCACTCCTGAGTTACAGCAGTTTCTATCTACTGGCTTGTAAAAAGCCTAACGACAATAATGTTGGAGACAAAACATGAAACATATAGCTGGAGCTGTAGGGGCGTTAGTTGTATCGCTATTTGGGTTCACGGGTACTGTACAAGCTAATGCACTGGAAACCATTAAAGAGCGCGGAAAAGTATTGGTGGCCGTGGATATAGGAGCACCACCTTTTGGCATGATAGATGGCAATGCACAACCGGCGGGGTCAGATGTAGAGGCAGCTCGTTTATTAGCTGAAGACTTGGGTGTAGAGCTAGAAATTGTGCCGGTTAATGGCCCAAACCGCGTTCCTTATTTGTTAAGTGGTAAAGCAGATATTGTGTTAGCGTCATTTTCTATTACTGACGAGCGTAAGAAGGTCATCGACTACTCAGAACCTTATGGAGTAGTGCCAGCTGTGATTGGTGGGCCTGTCTCGGAAAACATAACGTCGTTCCAAGACTTAATAGGTAAAACGGTTGCCGTTACCCGTGGTACCACCAGTGATCAAGAACTCACCAAAGGAGTGCGTGAAACAGGAGGAATTACGGTTGTACGGTATGAGGATGACGCCACCACTAATACAGCGGTAGCCACCGGGCAGCAGGATTACATTGCAGCGGCGGGTAGCGTGATTCCTGCAGTGAAAGCAAGCAACCCTAATCGTGATATTGAGGTGAAGTTTTTGATGTATGCCTTTCCCTACGGTGTAGGGTTACGCAAGAATGAACCAGAGCTTAAAACATGGTTGGATGGATGGGTAGAGAGCAACTTGAAAAACGGCAAATTAAATGAAATTTATGTACGCCATTTTGGTATTTCCTTACCCGAGGAAATGTTGAAGTAAGAAAAAAGCTTTGCACCATTAAAAAGATGCAAAGCTTTTAAAGGGGGCTAGTATGTGCTGTTACTTAAGCGCGTCAAAGCGGTAGCTGGATACCGTAATGCCCCCAAAGGCGTCTTGTTGGTAGTGAAATCTGTGCACAGAGTCGTGCTCCGCAGCACCAACGGCGACAAACAATGGTACCAAGTGATCTTCGCGTGCATGAGCAATGCGAGCGGCGGGCGCTTTTTCCCAATTCAGCATGGCGGGAATGCGTTGTTCAGGAGAGTCTTGCAGCAGCGTTTTTTCTAGCCATGCATCAAACTGTGCAGAAGGCTCACGACCGCTAGGGCCTAGATGGCGCAGGTTGTGATAGCTCAAGCCACTACAGATGATCAGTACGTTTTCATCGCGCAGGTGCTCAATTGCTTTGCCCAACTGTATGTGCAGGGCGGGATCATAGTGCTGGTGAATAGATAATTGCACCATGGGTACCGACGCATCAGGATAAATACAGTAGGCGGGTACGAAGGCACCGTGATCAAAGCCGCGCTCAGCGTCTATATGTGCTTCTAGCTGATGTTCTGCCAGCAGTTCTTTGACGCGTTCAGCAAGCTCCGGTTTACCGGGGGCGGCATAACGTACGTCGTAGGTGTGTGCTGGAAAACCGTAATAGTCGTACAGCATGCTGGGGTTAGGGTGGCCTTGTACAGTAAAGCCGTGGGCACTTTCCCAGTGCGCAGACACCATCAAAATAGCACTGGGTTTTTGATTACCAAGTTGGCGGGGGATATCTGCTAGCGCAGTGCGCAGGGGAGCATACGAGGCTTCAACCTCACGTATCCAAGGCCAAGGGCCACCACCATGGGAAATGTAATAAACGGGCAGACGCATGAAATACTCACCAGAAACAGAAAAACAATGTGTGGGATTCAAGCTGAATGGGCAACGCCAGACAGGAAGTTCAGCACATAGTATGAAATAATAGGACTTTTTACGCGCTAAAAGGTTCGTTTTATGGTTGACGCAGTGTCACAACGTCGAGAATTTGTTCAGTTTGCTCTGGAACAGGGCGTTTTGCGCTTTGGCGAATTCAAAGTGAAGTCTGGCCGTTTGAGCCCCTACTTTTTTAACGCAGGGCTGTTCAATACCGGCGCTTCTGTAGCGAAATTGGCGCAGTTCTATGCACAGGCTTTGGTAGATTCCGGTTTGTCTTTCGACATGCTGTTTGGGCCGGCTTACAAAGGTATTCCGCTGGCAACAGCCACTACCTGCGCGTTGGCCGCACATCCTGCTTTGCAAGGCCGTGATATCCCCTTTGCGTTTAACCGCAAAGAAGCGAAAGACCACGGCGAAGGCGGCACACTGGTAGGTGCGCCATTGCAAGGCAAAGTGGTGATTATCGATGACGTGATCACCGCCGGTACATCGGTACGTGAATCTGTAGACATCATTCGTGCGGCAGGTGCAGAACCAGCAGCCGTGTTGATCGCTTTGGATCGCATGGAACGCGCCGGTGCTGATGACGCCTTGTCTGCTCACTCGGCTGTGCAAGAAGTAGAACAACGCTACGGTATTCCAGTAGTAAGCATTGCGTCGTTAAGCGACATTATGTCTTTCTTGGATGGCAATGCAGAATTGGCTGCTCATCGTGAATCAGTAGCAGCATACCGTGCTCGTTATGGTGTAAACGCGTAAGGTCGCGAAAGTATTTCCGCAGCAGAAAACATTGCTGCTAAAGAAAGGGCAGTAAATCTAGCAATACTCAGACCCATCAGGGGAACGGAGAGGAAGCTTTTTTGATTTGGTGTACAAATCACAAAAAAGCTTTCCTGCAGTTCCTCGGCGAGTGCGATGAATACGATTGTCAGACCCCAATAAAAATGGCCGGATTATCCGGCCATTTTTGTGCTCAGAAAGAACAGAATTCTTAGCCTAGTTTGGCTTTAAGAATGCTGGATACCTGACCTGGGTTAGCTTTGCCTTTGGCAACTTTCATGACTTGACCAATCAACGAGTTAAACGCTTTGTCTTTACCAGCGCGGAATTGCTCCACGATATCTGGGTTAGCCGCAATCACTTCGTCAATCATGGCTTCAATCGCGCCAGAGTCATTGATCTGTTTCAAGCCTTTGGCATCAATGATGGCATCAGCGTCAGCGCCGTGATCACCTTCCCACATTGCTTGGAATACATCGCGCGCAATCTTGTTGGAAATGGTGCTGTCAGCAATGCGCAGCAACAGTTTAGATAACTGCTCAGGCGTTACTTTAGCGTTGCTGATATCCAGCTCTTCACGATTCAGTGCAGCAGCTAGTTCACCGCTAATCCAGTTAGCTGCCAACTTAGCATTCGCAGCGCCCACCAGAGCAGCAACCGCTTCAAAGTAATCGGCAGTACTACGGCTAGCAGTCAACTGAGCAGCATCGTAGGCGCTTAATTGCAGTTCAGCTTCGTAGCGAGCACGTTTAGTGGCTGGCAGTTCTGGCATCTGTTGACGCACAGCTTCGATTTTCTCAGCCGAGATAAACAGAGGTGGCAGATCTGGGTCTGGGAAGTAACGGTAGTCGTTAGCGTTCTCTTTGGAGCGCATGCTACGTGTTTCGTCACGGTCTGCATCGTACAGACGTGTTTCCTGAATCACTTTGCCGCCGTCTTCAATCAGTTCGATTTGTCGGCGTACTTCGTAGTGAATCGCACGTTCCATGAAGCGGAAAGAGTTGATGTTTTTCAGCTCACAACGTGTACCGAATTCTTCTTGGCCTTTAGGACGTACAGACACGTTCACGTCCACACGGAAAGAGCCTTCCTGCATGTTGCCATCACAAATTCCCAACCACACAACCAAGCTGTGCATGGCGCGGGCGTAGGCGACGGCTTCAGCGGCAGAGCGCATTTCTGGCTCAGACACGATTTCCAGCAGCGGCGTACCAGCACGGTTCAAGTCTATACCAGTGGAAGATTCGCCGTACGGACCGGTGAAGTTTTCGTGCAGAGATTTACCTGCGTCTTCTTCCAAGTGAGCACGTGTTAGGTTAACAGTATGCTCTTTCTCGCCTACAAAGAAGCTCAGCGTACCGCCTTGCACTACAGGCAGACCAAATTGACTGATCTGGTAGTTTTTGGGCAAGTCAGGGTAGAAGTAGTTTTTACGGTCAAAAACAGACTTAGGTGCAATGTGTGCGCCCACAGCCAAGCCGAAGCAAATTGCTTTGTCGGCGGCGGCGGCGTTAAACACCGGCAGCGTACCAGGCAACGCCATATCTACAGCGCTGGCTTGTGTGTTAGGAGCCGCGCCAAAGCGTGTGCTGCTGGACGAAAAGATTTTTGACTCAGTCGAAAGCTGGGTATGGATTTCCAGCCCTATAACAATTTCCCATTCCATTATTCTGCTTCCGGTTGTCGTTGGTGCCAGTCAGTATC
>SRSN01000246.1 GCA_004791645.1 Alcaligenaceae bacterium 429 | reverse complement strand
GATACTAGCTATAAAACACAAAAAACACTTTATAGAACAACACGTTAAGCACCATACCCAGAATAACCCTGAGTAGGTCTAGTATCGTTATTTCCTGCAACCAGATTTTATTATTGATGAATGTTTTATCTGGGGAAACCGGTGTTTTCTCTGCCTGCTTGGCAGGGCGTCCAGCCGTTATTTCAGGGAATACATGCCTAAAGGTACCATGAAAAAACCAGCCAGACCCATAACAGATCTGGCTGGTTTTGTTACTACTTTATACTGCTTGGTTACCCTATTACAGGCCGTGCATTTCCTGCAAGGAGTACACACGCAGGCCTTCGCCATGACGCATATACTGTAAACCCTCAACCGCAGCTACTGCACCAGCAATCGTGGTGTAGTAAGCCAAGTTAGCCGCCAAAGCGTGAGTACGGATAGTGCGTGAATCAGCAATCGCGTTACGGCGTTCTTCCACTGTGTTGATGACCAAAGCGATTTCGCCGTTTTTGACCATGTCCACAATGTGTGGTCTGCCTTCAGTGACTTTGTTTACTACTTTCACTTCCAGACCAGCTTCACTGATTGCCGCTGCTGTACCACGTGTAGCCACAACGCTAAAGCCAAGAGAGATCAAACCACGCGCCACTGCTACAGCACGTTTTTTGTCTGCATCACGTACGCTCAGGAATGCCTGACCGGATTCTGGCAATTTCACGCTAGCAGCCATTTGTGATTTCACAAATGCTTCTGCAAAGCTGCGGCCCACACCCATGACTTCACCAGTAGACTTCATTTCTGGTCCCAGAATGGTGTCTACGCCAGGGAATTTCACGAATGGGAACACAGCTTCTTTTACCGCGAAGTAGCCTTCTTTGGCTGGAGCTTCCAAGCACAAGTCTTTCAGCATTTCGCCAGCCATCACACGTGCCGCCAATTTTGCCAACTGCAAGCCTGTAGCTTTGGATACGAACGGCACGGTACGAGAGGCACGTGGGTTCACCTCCAGCACGTACACATCGCCATCTTGAATCGCGAACTGTACGTTCATCAAACCTTTTACGTTCAGGGCCTTAGCCATCAACGCTGTTTGACGACGGATTTCTTCAACCACTTCGTTGGACAACGAGTATGGAGGCAGACTGCATGCGGAGTCACCGGAGTGAACACCCGCTTGCTCGATGTGCTCCATTACACCGCCAACAAACACGTCTACGCCATCGCACAAGCAATCTACGTCTACTTCGGTAGCGTTGTTCAGGAAGTGATCCAGCAATACTGGGGAATCGTTTGAGACTTTAACCGCTTCACGCATGTAGCGTTCTAGGTCAGTTTGCTCGTGTACGATTTCCATCGCGCGGCCACCCAGCACGTAGCTAGGACGCACCACCAGTGGGTAACCAATCTCACCCGCCATCGCAATCGCTTCGCTTTCTGTACGAGCTGTGCGGTTTGGTGGCTGACGCAGACCCAATTTGGTCAACAGTTTTTGGAAACGCTCACGATCTTCAGCGATGTCGATGGATTCTGGGCTAGTACCAATAATAGGTACACCGTTAGCTTCCAAGGCACGAGCCAATTTCAATGGTGTTTGACCGCCGTACTGAACAATAGTACCTACCGGTTTTTCGATGTGTACGATTTCCAGCACGTCTTCCAGAGTCAGTGGCTCGAAGTACAGACGATCCGATGTATCGAAGTCTGTGGACACTGTTTCTGGGTTGCAGTTGATCATGATGGTTTCGTAGCCCTGCTCACGCAATGCCGTAGCAGCGTGCACGCAGCAGTAGTCAAACTCGATACCTTGACCAATACGGTTAGGGCCACCACCCAGAACAATGATTTTCTGGCGATCAGTAGGCTGAGACTCACACTCTTCTTCGTACGTGGAGTACATGTACGCTGTGTTAGTAGCAAACTCTGCAGCGCAGGTGTCTACACGCTTGAACACAGGACGAACATTCAGCTGGTGACGTGTTTTACGTACTTCGGACTCTGCTGTATCCAGCAAGAAGGCCAAACGACGATCGGAGAAACCACGACGTTTCAAACCGAACAAGGTGTCACGATCCAAATCGGCCAATGTTTTTTGTTCCAGCGCCAATTCGATATCCACGATATCTTTGATTTGCGCCAAGAACCATGGGTCGATCTTGGTGATGTTGTGTACTTCTTCCAAGCTCCAGCCTTGGGCAAATGCATCGCCCACGTACCAGATACGCTCAGGACCAGGCTCACCCAACTCGATCTGCAGTTTTTCGCGATCGGTAGTCATTTGGTTCAGACCATCCACGCCTACTTCCAAACCGCGCAGGGCTTTCTGGAAGGACTCTTGGAAGGTACGACCCATCGCCATCACTTCCCCTACAGATTTCATCTGTGTGGTCAGACGGGAGTCAGCTTGAGGGAATTTCTCAAAGGCAAAACGAGGAACCTTAGTGACTACGTAGTCAATAGTAGGCTCGAACGAAGCAGGAGTCAGACCGCCTGTGATTTCGTTTTTCAACTCGTCCAGTGTGTAACCTACGGCCAAACGTGCTGCAATTTTAGCGATAGGGAAACCGGTTGCTTTGGAAGCCAAGGCAGAAGAACGGGACACACGTGGGTTCATCTCAATAACGATCATACGGCCGTTATCTGGGTTCACCGCAAACTGTACGTTGGAACCACCTGTTTCCACGCCGATTTCACGCAATACAGCAATAGAAGCATTACGCATCAATTGGTATTCGCGATCGGTCAGTGTTTGAGCTGGAGCCACAGTGATGGAGTCACCAGTGTGCACGCCCATTGGGTCCAAGTTCTCGATAGAGCACACGATAATGCAGTTGTCTGCTTTATCACGCACCACTTCCATTTCGAACTCTTTCCAACCCAGCAAGGATTCTTCGATCAGCAACTCTTTAGTTGGTGACGCTTCCAAGCCGCGGCGGCAAATGGTTTCGAACTCTTCGTGGTTGTAAGCGATACCGCCACCCGTTCCACCCAATGTGAAGCTAGGACGAATTACCACTGGGAAGCCGGAGGTACCAACTTCAGCAGCAATTTGACGTTGCACATCCCATGCTTCTTCCATGGAGTGGGCTACGCCAGATTTAGCAGACTCCAAACCAATGGAAGTCATCGCCTCTTTAAATTTCTGACGATCTTCTGCTTTGTCGATCGCTGCCGCGTTGGCACCGATCATTTCGACGTTGTACTTGTCCAAGATACCGCGCTCTGCCAATTGCAAAGCACAGTTCAGGGCTGTTTGACCACCCATGGTTGGCAGCAAAGCATCTGGGCGCTCGCGCTCGATGATTTTCTCTACTACTTCACATGTGATGGGCTCAATGTACGTGACGTCTGCAGTAGCAGGGTCAGTCATGATGGTGGCCGGATTACTATTGACCAGAATCGTGCGGTAACCCTCGGCTTTCAGGGCTTTACACGCCTGAGCACCGGAGTAGTCGAACTCACACGCCTGACCAATAATGATAGGACCGGCACCAATAATAAGAATACTTTTTATGTCTGTACGCTTTGGCATAATACTTTTTCGTCAGCTAGGCGGATCAGGCCTGTTTTTCCATCAGGTTGATGAAGGTATCAAACAAGGCGGCAATATCACGTGGACCTGGAGTGGCTTCAGGGTGACCCTGGAAACCAAACGCAGGGCGATCTGTCAGCTCGAACCCTTGCAGCGTGCCATCAAACAACGAAATATGAGTAACCTTGGCAGTTGCTGGCAACGTTTTGGCGTCTACTGCAAAACCATGGTTCTGGCTGGTGATGAACACACGACCCGATGCTACTTCTTGCACGGGATGGTTCGCACCGTGGTGGCCAGTTTTCATTTTCACGGTTTGGCCACCTACTGCCAAGCCCAGAATCTGATGACCCAAGCAAATACCAAACACAGGCACTTTGGCTTCTAAAACAGCTTTGGTTGCTTCGATCGCGTAGCTACATGCCTCTGGGTCACCAGGACCGTTAGACAAGAACACACCATCAGGCTGTGTGGCCAAGATGTCTGCAACAGGTGTTTGCGCGGGGTATACAGTGATATCGCAACCACGGTCTGCCATCAGACGCAAAATATTAGCCTTCACACCAAAGTCATACACTGCCACTTTGAAGCGACCCAGTTCTGGGGATGTGAAACCACCACCCAAAGCCCAGGAGCCTTGTGTCCAACCACCAGGTTGGCGCACGGAAACTTCTTTGGCCAAATCTTGACCAACCATTCCCACAAAAGAACGGGCCAGTTGAATGGCCCGTTCGGCGTCATCGCCAACTAAGATACATGCGCCCTGAGCGCCTGTTT
>SRSN01000245.1 GCA_004791645.1 Alcaligenaceae bacterium 429 | reverse complement strand
ACAAGGCACTGCATTCCAACATCCTGTTTTTCCAGCCTTTCTTCACATTCCACCCGGCAGCACTGTCAGCTATAGCGAGCTTGCCCATCGCATAGGTGCGCCCAAAGCTGTACGTGCTGTCGCCAATGCCTGCGGAGCAAATAAATTAGCCTTTGCGATTCCTTGTCATCGCGTGGTGCGTAGCAGTGGTGAGTTAGGCGGCTACCGCTGGGGTTTAGCTCGCAAACAACAACTGTTGCAACGCGAACAGTCAGCCTAATCAACGTAGGAATTTTCATATAAAAAACACCCCAAACGGTGGGCACGGACCCAACCTTGGGGTGTTACAGATACAGAACGAGTGTGTCAAAACCTGCTCTGTATTCACCACAAAAACGCTTAGAAGTGATGTGTCAGACCGACGGCAACACGGTTTGAGTGTGGCTCAGCCGCTGTCACTACATTCTCAGGATCATAGTGTTTGCCATGTGCCGCAAAGGCATACAAGCTGGTGCGTGGAGACAGTGGGTACACATAACCCAGCGACATCACCTGCATTTTGCGGGCTTTGCTGCCTGTGTCTTCCCATGTCCAGTTAGGCTTACCAAATGCCCATTGCATTTGCACTTCACCACCACCTAGCTCTACTGCTGCACCCAAATACCAAGTATCTAGTCTGCCGCCGTTCACGAATTCCTCTGGGCCTAAGCCGTCCAAGCCAATGCTTTCTAAGCTAGCTGGTGCATCTTCGCCATTACGCCCTACAAAACCATTTTGTTGGCGACTCCATGCAGTGGCCAAACGCACACTGCCAAAGTCATAGCTCAATGCCACCTGCAATGCTTGCGGTGCACGCGCTTTATCACCGTCTACGCTCACGCGTTGTAGACGTTCGTAGCTGGTAGCAACCTGCCATGGACCATTTTCATAACGGCCTGCAACGCTATAGACTTGCTTGCGGTTTTTTTCCCAATCACGCTCGCCCACATCGCGGCTATGCGTTACCCCCAACTGGAAACCAGACCACTCAGGGCTGATCCACGTTGCTGCGCTAGAAACCTGATAGTTATCGGATGCACGCATCAAAGCACCCATGCCAAAGTCTTTCCAGCCTGCTATTTCTAGCTCGGACACAAACTCTTGGCCGACTGTGTACTGGCGACCAAAACGCAGCTCGCCCCACTGCTCGTTACTCAACCCCAACCAGGATTGGTAATTGAACAAACGATCAGGTTCTTCTGCTGAACCGGTTAACAGGTTTAAACCGCCTTCCAATCTGAAATTAGCGTAGGTGCCACCACCTAGGTCTTCTTGGCCTCGCAACCCCCACAGTGAATCAGTTTGGCCACCCTCTTCTAGACCCGTGCGATGACCTTGCCCAGAGATACGTGTCCAGCTCATGCCAGTATCCAACGTACCGTACAAGGACAATTCAGTTTCAGCATGACTAGCCGCTGAATGCAGGGCCAGACCGCCCGCTACCACCATGGCAGCGCAGCTACCCAACACGCGCAGCAAACTGTGACGCCAACTGGTTAATAATGAATGGTGTTCTTGTGCGGTGCGCTGCTGCTGTGGCATTTGCATTAACAAGCTCAACAAGGTGTGCTCTCCCGTTGCTACCACTACAGCCTGTGCTGTACCGGCGATGACTTTGTCACCCATTGCACAACTATCTGGCCACGCTTGCAATACCATGCGCTCTAGCACCAAGTTGTCTTGACTAATGATGCGCACATCGGCGGGGACCCAATCCCCAGCACCCAACAGCACCATATCGCCAGGCACCAACAAGCTAGCAGAGACTTTACCTTGGTAGCTGCCCTCATGACCTGCTACAGGGTTCTGTCTACGCACCATACAGCTTTGTTGTGACATCAGTTTTGCATAGGCTGCCAAGTCTGGAGCACTGCCTTTTTTGACCGTAATACGGTTCAGACCTTGCTTCATTAATCTGTTCAATACTTCTGTAAAAGACAGCCCTTGGTGTTGCGTGCCCAACTTTTTTAATACTGTTGTTAATGACAAGTGAGCGTATGTGGAAAGCTGGCAATCGGCTCTACGCACAGTACGCAGTGGCGTAGCGGCGGAACCTGTAAAAAAGGCGGGGGATTGGTATACATGTTGCATGGGTCTGTCCTGCAAGTGATGCGAAAATACGGGGTTATGTGATGACGTAATCATCCGATAACGCGAACTCCCAGTATTTTCGCACCGCCCCCCATGCGCAGCCAGACTGCCTTGGCATAGTACTGGCATCTCTAAGCATCGCTTCGTTATACACAGGTATAGTGCCCGTGTATAACGTGTACCTAAAGCCCTAATATCATGGCGATTCACGCCATGACGGCTAGGTTTTAGCGATGATCATCACTATGGATTTGCAGAGCTTCCAAGAAACGCGACACCATGTTGTAAGTAGCAATAGTGGCGGTTAGCTCAACAATTTCACGCTTGTCAAAATGCGACTTGATGGCGGAAAAAACCGTGTCGTTCACTTGAACATCACGAGTCATGGCATCGGTATAGGCCAGCACCGCACGGGTGCGCTCGTCGAACAAGGTAGAGCTTTGCCATGTTTGCAACTCATCTAACTGCGCTTGGCTTACCCCTTCTTTCAGAGCAATAGGCGCATGCTGGTCGGCCTCGTAAGGCGCGTTGTTCAGCACCGCTACCCGCATGATGATCAGCTCGCGCAAATCGCCCGGCAAACTGCTGTTCAAGCGAATACCAGTCAAATGATTCAACCAACCTTTAGCAATGGGTGGGCTATTTAACAGCATTTGATACAAGTGCAGTACGCTACCGCGCTCTGCAATGATCTGCTCAACCAGCGGGCTTACCTCAGGGTCTTGTAAATCGGCGTAATCAATACGGGCCATCCAGAATTCCTCCGTTACTCAAGATTGGACTGGCAAAACCTGATGAATGGTTTGCGTCAACAGTTCAACAATACGACTGATGTCTTCAGCGGTGCAAATAAATGGAGGTGCCAACAAGATATGATCGCCACGTACACCATCAATAGTGCCACCACCGGGGTACATCAACAGCCCTAGCGACTGCGCTACAGACTTCATTTTGGCATGCGTTTTTAGGGCGGGATCCAAAGGTTCTTTGCTTTGCTTGTCGGCCACCAACTCAATACCTGTGAACAAACCACGCCCACGGATATCGCCCACATTAGGGTGTGAACCCAACGCAGCACGCAACTCACTACGCAATTGTTCGCCACGGGCACGTACGTTTTCAAGCAAGTTATCGCGCTCGATGACTTTCTGTACCGCTAATGCGCCTGCACACGCAGTAGCATGGCTCATGTAAGTATGACCGTGTTGGAAATACCCAGAACCAGCCAAAATAGCTTGGTAAATTTTTTCGCTCGCTAGCATCGCCCCTATAGGTTGATACCCAGCACCCAAGCCTTTAGCGATGGTCAAGATATCGGGAGCAACACCATCTTCTGCACATGCAAACAAATGGCCTGTACGCCCCATACCGCACATGACTTCATCAAAAATCAGCAGCACGCCATGACGGTCGCAGACTTCGCGGATTTTCTTCAAGTAACCATTAACGGGGGGCAATACACCAGCCGTCGCCCCCACTACAGGCTCAGCCACAAAGGCCGCTACATTTTCAGGGCCTAGGTCTTTGATCATGCTGTCTAGTTCATCAGCCAAGCGCTGTGCGTAAGCTTCTTCGCTTTCACCTGCCAATTGGTCGCGGTAGGCATAGCACGGCGATACGTGATGAGACTCAGTAAGCAGCGGCAAAAACGGCGCACGACGCCATGCGTTACCACCAATACCCAACGCCCCCAGCGTGTTGCCGTGGTAGCTTTGTTTACGGGCAATGAAAATACGGCGTGAAGGCTGATTGGTGTCTACAAAATATTGTCTGGCCAGTTTTAGTGCTGCTTCTACCGCCTCAGAACCACCCGACACAAAATACACGTGATTCAAATCACCCGGCGCACGTTCAACCAGGAAATCTGCCAAGTCTTCCACAGCATCGTTAGTAAAGAAGGCCGAGTGAGCATACGGCAATGCATCTAGCTGTGTTTTGATTGCCGCCACCACATCGGGATGGCTATGGCCTAGGCACGATACGGCTGCCCCGCCCGACGCATCAATATAACGTTTACCTTCAGCATCAATAAGATGAATACCCTCACCGCGCACAGCACGTGGCAGCTGTGTTTTGGGGTTGCGATGAAACACATGAGTCATAGCGGCTACCTTTAAATTCCTAGTAGGAACTGCACCAATAGAAACAACATTTGTTGAATATGATAAATACAATACAAC
>SRSN01000244.1 GCA_004791645.1 Alcaligenaceae bacterium 429 | reverse complement strand
ATATATTTCTCAATGGGAATTATTTTTAAAAGAAGTCTCCGCTACACATTCAACTGCTTTATCTTTGGCAATAAGACTCCTATTCCCTTTAAAAAAGGGAATGTAATCAATGAGTAAGTAAGTTAAGCCTCTATACCGGCTCTGTGCTGCGAGTACATCAAGTTGATGTTGACGCCCAGCGTTAAGAACGGGTCTGGTGGTGTACTGCTAGGCCCTGGCGATGCCAACAAAAAATCAATCATGTCGTTACGTTCGCCCGCCAGCCAGTCTGCTAGCAAAGCTCCTGTAATAGTGCCTTTTGTTGTGCCCAGTCCGTTGCAACACAATGCACCATAAACATTCTTACCCAGTTGCCCGAATACGCCCTCACCATTGCGTGACATACATAACGCGCCACCCCAGGTGTACTCAAACTCGGTATTGCTCAACATGGGGAAACGGTTTTCAAAAGACCGACGATGTCGTTGCCGTATTTTGGGTAGTAGATCCGGTTTGCTACGACCATCACTGTTATAGCTAAAGCTGTTACGTACCAAGAGGCGGTTGTCTGGTGTACGTCGTAAGGTGGTCCCGAAAGTGTCTGCTGGGATAATGCCCCATGTGCGTTTACCGCCTAAACGTTCACCCTCTTCTTCTGTCAGCACACGAGTCATGCTGGAGTAGGTAAAAATCGGTAGTAACCTACCTGTATAAAAACCAAATTTAGCAGCGAAGGCATTGTTGGTTAACACCAGTTTTTTAGCCTCAATCACGCCCCCTTTAGCCGTATGCAAAACCACTTTATGAGGGTGTGTTTCATTGTCGAACTCGGTAATGACCGTATGCTCATACAACGTCACGTTCTTAGGCAGGTTTTCTGCCAAGCCTTTTACCAAGGCCGATGGCTGCACCAAGATAGTGCCCGGCGTAAACAACGCACGTTTATAGAAAGACGTTCCAACATGTTCAGGCAGCGCCTTTTCCTCTATTACGTGATATTCAGTGCCTAAGCGATCCAACCCTTTTTGATAGGCTACCAACACATCAAGGCCGCGCTGCTCTACCGCAGACTGGTACTTACCCACTGGATCCATTTTGCAATCAATGGAGAACTCTGCCACCAACCCTTTTAAGATATCTTGTGCCGCCCGATTTAACTTCAGGTACATGCCTGCGGTGTTTAGATCACCGATGTAGTCTGGCGCACCAATGTCATGTGGTAGATCAATTAAGAAGCCCGAGTTTCTACCTGAAGCACCAAAACCCACCTCTTGCGCCTCTACCAGTACCACACTGTCGTCTGGGAAATTATTGGCTAGTCGTCGAGCTGCGGACAACCCAGCAAAACCAGCACCTATCACTACCCAATCGGCTTCAATTTTAGCTGTAAGCATAGGTTTTACTGTGCGTTTCTGGCTCAAGTGATACCACGCACAACCATTGTCATCTGCAGGTGTAGATGTAACTTTAATCATGTTGTCTCCCCACTATGTTTGTTTATATTCTTACCTTCAACGAGGATTGACCATATAAGAAAACGGACTATTTTCAGAAGAAAATGTCGCCTACATTTCACTGGCCGGTACAAGCCTATTTCCAACTGTTATGCCATGTCAAAAATCTTGCCTGGGTTCATAATTCCATTAGGGTCAAAAAGCTGTTTGATACCCCTCATGTACTCCACCTCAGCATGACTACGGCTGTACGTTAAATACGGTTTTTTAGTTAGCCCTACCCCATGCTCGGCCGAAATAGATCCTCCATATTTCGCGACCAACTCGAAAATCTTGGGGTTGATGTGCTGACATAATTCGTAGAACTCAGGGATGGGCATATCATGTGGCTTCACCACGTTCAAATGCAGATTTCCATCACCTATATGCCCAAACCAGCAGGTTTCAAAGGAGGCATAGTGCTGAGCAAAGAACTGTTCTATGTCATTGATGAAGGCAGGCACGTGACTAATCAGCACCGAAATGTCATTTTTATTGGTGGTGTAGTCGGATAAAGACTCGGTAATGTCTTCTCTCAAGCGCCATAGATTTTTGAGTTGCTCTAGGGATTGGCTTAGCACGCCATCCACTACCCACCCTTTCTCCATACATACCTCAAATACCTGCATGGCTTGATTCAAGGTTTCCTCATGTGGGCTTTCAAACTCTAGCAGCACATAGAAAGGGGCTTTCGTCACAAAGGGTGCGCTCACATGGCCGCAATCTACTACTTTTTGCATCGCATTCGCATCGAAGAACTCAAAAGCAGTTAAATCTATCTGCGCTCTAAACTCGCGCATCACGGGCATCACGGTGTCAAAATCAGGCACTCCCAATACTAAAACCTGTAAGTTTTGCGGCTGCCGCTCTAACTTCATATGGGCTTCAGTAATCACTCCCAACGTACCTTCTGAGCCTATGAACAAGTGCTGCAGCGCATAACCCGTCGCATTTTTCATCATGCCGTTATTGATATGTAGCACCTCGCCACTACCCGTCACCACCGTTAGGCCCAATACCCAATTGCGGGTCATACCATAGCGTATAACCTTGATACCACCGGCATTAGTCGCAATATTGCCACCTATCTGGCTAGAACCAGACGATCCGAAATCAACGGGATAAAACAAGCCCTTTTCTTCGGCAATGGTTTGCAACTGTTCTGTGATCATGCCTGCCTGCACCTGTATCACTCTGTCTTCAGGAGATAATCCAAAACACGATTCATTTTTTCTAGGCTCAGGACTATTTCACCCTTCATCGCGACTGCACCACCCGAAAGCCCGGTACGCCCACCAGAAGGCACAATAGCGATGTGCTGCTGATTCGCCAGTTGCACTATTTTCTGCACTTCTTCGGTGTTATCGGGAAACACGACAGCCATAGGGTTAGGCGTAAATACTCTGGTTTGGTCTTTACCAAAGACCAGCTTAGCGTCTTCATCTACCTTCACCCTATGCTCGCCCACAATAGCGATTAATTGCTCTATTACGCTTTGCATACTAGTTTTCCATGTGAACTTTATTTTCGCTGTCTACAAACTCAACGATGTTGGCGATAGCCTTATCCATCAATGTTTGCATAGCGTTCTCGCTGCTCCACGCCACATGTGGCGTCAACATAAAGTTAGGGTGATGAATAAGCTGAAAAACTGGGTTGTCCAACTGAATGGGTTCGTGCTCCACCACATCCAATGCCACCCCGCCCAAACGTTTCTCTAGCAATGCGGTAATCATCGCGGACTCATTAATCACACCACCACGCCCGGTATTGATGAGCAAGGCATCTTTCTTCATCATCGCCAGCTCAGCCGCATCAATCAGATGATAGGTTTCCGATGTCAATGGGCAGCAAATTGCCAACACATCACTGGTTTTGAGTAGCGCCTCTAAGGGAACGTACTCCTTGCCTTGATACTTACCGTTTCGGTCATGCAACTGCACCTGCATGCCTACGCCTTCCGCGATCTGTTTGAGCCTATGCGCAATGGGCCCATTGCCAATGATGCCCAATTGCAAGCCGCGCAGATCTCTCACCCTATAATTCAGATATAGGTTCTGTAGTGCGGCATCACCATCGTGAATATCGCGCATCAACTGGTGGTAGTTCCCAGTGCGACGCAATAACGCAAAAATCAGTGACAGGGTGTGCTCTGCGACTGTGTTCTCTGCATAGCCAGGCACATTTGCTACTCGCAAACCCCGCTCTTGGCAATACGCCACATCCACAATATCTACCCCTGTTAACGCCATGGAAATCATTTGCAGATTAGGTAACTGCTCTAGCTGCTCTTGACGTAATGGCAAACTGCAAGTCACCGCAATCGTGGCATCCTTTAAGCGCTCTACCACCTGATCTGGGGCGGTATACGAATAATTCGTCCACGTATGAGGAAAATCAGGCCTATTAATGCTGACAGCCGGCCCTATACCTTCGTAATCTAAGAAAACAATGTGATGTGTCATGGCCAACTCACTATTCTTTAATGTCATTGAGTTGCGGCACATAGCCCGCCGGGGCCAACGCTGCCAGCTTTTGTGTGAGCCAACCAGCTTGTTTATTCATGTCCTCGTAGCGCTCTTTTTTCACCAGCGCACTGCGCACCACATGTGCACCTAGATAGCTAAACGGCTCAGGTGGAAATAGCTTAATCTCTTGATCAACTAAGCCACAATTCGCCCACTCGTCGTTCGCCTCTTCTACCAATGACTTAATAATGCGACTGGCAAACACCGTAGTCCCTACGCCATTGCCCGAGAAACCAATGCCAAAAAAGATATTCTGATGACCACCCAAACGACCAAAATTGGGCAGACCTTTAATGGTTCTATCTATAGGGCCAGTCCAATTGCTCACGCCGGGAACATCATTTATCTTCTGGTAGACAGTA
>SRSN01000243.1 GCA_004791645.1 Alcaligenaceae bacterium 429 | reverse complement strand
TCCTCCTACCCCCCCCATCACACCGAAACCAGCGCCTGAGGCTGCTCCCCCTGACAATTTTCAGGCACCCGCTCCCGAGAAGACCCCCCACTTCCTATCCAGCCATAAACTACGACGCTTGCCTCGCCCCAGCCGCGCCCGCCTAGAGCAATTGCTACCGCCACTTTGTCAGGCTGCTGCACAAACCACTAACCCAGAAGAAACGCTAAGCCGATTGCTCAATGTGATGGAAAGCATCGCCCAGCGTAGTGCGTATGTAGCCTTATTGAGCGAGTATCCAGAAACTATTAGCCGTTTAACCATGCTGGTGTCCGCTAGCCCATGGGCGGCACAATATTTAGTGCAATACCCGTTGGTGTTGGACAGACTGATTAACTGGCAAAGTCTCATGCAAGACACTGATTTTTCTGCGCTGCAAAAACAGCTGCACCATGAATTAGATGCCTGCAAGCTGCCCGATGGTCAGCCCGACATAGAGCAACAAATGAACTTGATGCGCGACACGCTGCATCAACACACCTTTGAGTTATTAGCCCAAGACTTGTCTGGCTGCTATACCGTAGAGCAATTAGCCGACAAGTCCTCTGCCTTGGCCGACCTGATGCTGGAAGAAACGCTGTACCGCACATGGCCATTAGCACAACCTAAAGGGACTGATTTATCCTCGCTACCCGCTCCTGAATTTGCCATCATTGCCTACGGCAAGCTGGGCGGAAAAGAGCTAGGCTACGCCTCTGATCTAGACTTGGTGTTCTTATACGATGACCCTGATCAGAATGCTTCTGAGCACTACGTAAAGCTTGGTAGACGCATGATCTCGTGGCTGTCTACCCTCACCTCGTCAGGACGCTTATACGAAGTCGATATGCGCCTACGTCCGGATGGTAATGCCGGCCTCATTGCCGTCAGCGTAGACAGCTTCGAACAATACCAGCAGCAACAAGCGTGGAGTTGGGAGCATCAAGCCTTAACGCGCGCCCGCTTTGTGGCCGGTAGCACGCGCATCGGTGAACGTTTTGAACAAGTACGCCAAGACATCTTGGTGCGCCCTCGCGACTTACAGCAACTTAAAACCGATATACGTCAAATGCGTGCTCGTATTTTTGAAGGCCACCCCAACCGTAGTGAGCTGTTCGATTTGAAACACGATAGTGGCGGCATGGTGGATATAGAGTTCATCACGCAATTTATCGTACTTGCTCATGCGCATCAGTATCCTGTGCTTTTGGGGAATCTGGGTAACATCACCTTGCTAGGGTTAGCAGCAGAACTAGGACTGATTGATAGCACGCTGGCAACGCAAGTCAGTAACATCTACAGGAACTACCGAAAACTGCAGCATACCCTACGCCTACAAGCCCAACCGTGGGCGCGTGTGCCCCCTCAAAACCACGAACAAGACCGTCAAACTGTGCGAGCACTTTGGGAAGTTGTGATTGAGGGCTAAAATAGTAAGTTCAGCTACATTTATTCTGTCATAAGCGTCATGTCCACATCTGTTGATCGTCCTGTACTCACCCTACCAGACAACCGCAAAAAGGTTTTGCTGCACTCCTGTTGCGCCCCCTGTTCGGGCGAGGTGATGGAGGCCATGACCGCATCAGGCATAGACTACGCCATCTTCTTTTACAACCCGAATATCCATCCCGTGCGCGAGTATGAAATTCGCAAACAGGAAAACATACGCTACGCCGAAAAACACGGCATCGAATTTATTGATGCCGACTACGACGTAGATAATTGGTTTGAACGTGTAAAAGGTATGGAGCATGAACCCGAACGCGGCATACGCTGTACCGAATGCTTTGATATGCGCTTTGAGCGCACTGCCCTATATGCGCATGAACACGGCTACAACACCTTTAGTAGCTCACTAGGCATTTCACGCTGGAAAGACATGAACCAGATCAATGGCTGTGGCGAGCGTGCAGCAGCACGTTACCCTGACATGCTGTACTGGACATACAACTGGCGCAAAGGTGGCGGCGCTAAACGTATGATCGAAATCAGCAAAACAGAAGAGTTCTACATGCAAGAATACTGTGGCTGCGTGTACTCCCTGCGTGATGCCAATCGCTGGCGTCGTGAAACTAACCGCGAACGCATACAAATTGGTGTGAAATTTTACTCGTGGGATGCTACGCGGGAAAATCTGAATGAAACACCGGCCAAACGTTTAGACAAACCTATACGCTAAGCCCACACTAAAAAGGCCTGTAATCACAGGCCTTTTTTATTCCCCCTACGATGTAGCGGGCGGGTACAGTTTGACGCTACAAATCAGTGCTATCACCAATGCCAAAGATGCCGCTAATAGCGCGCTAGAAAAACTATGGCTATAGGTATGCAAAAGCTCCGCCACCATAGGGCCAATGATCTGCCCTACGCTGTACATCAATGTCATAATGGCTAAGACATTTTTCCCGGTATGACGAGCCAAACGTTGCGCAGCAGGCATGGCAATTGTCACAGTACCGGTGAAGGTTCCACCTACCAACAAGGCACTAAGCATATAACTACTGGCTGACTGAACAAGCACAGGCAAGGCTACGCCCAACGCTTGCAACGCAAGATTCCATTGCAATGCCCCACGAGTACCCAATCGCTCATGCACTCTATGCCATATAAAACACGCTGGTACCGCCCCCAAACCAAACACCGCCCACACATGAGCAGAATGCACATCTGGTAATGCCTTGTGTACCAACATGGGTAAGTAGGTAGCCGTTACGATATAGCCAAAACCTGCCAGCCCATAAATAATTACCATAGGCAACACAGCCACCAATTTAGGTTGTATAGCCGCCTGTGCAGCAGAAACCTCGGTAGAGGGCTCGCTATAGTGCATCAACAAACCAGGGGCGGCAATAAGCCCCATCACGGCTGCTACCGCCCCCAATAGCAACCACATACCTGAGCTATGCAAACCTAGGCTGGCACCTAGCACCAACAACTCGGCAGATAAAGCTATACCTACGCCTACCCCTGCATATAACACTGGGGCTCCAGTGAAATGCCCCCGTTGCTCAAATAACCATAACGATGCCGCCACAAACCCTAATGCACTCACAGCGCCGGCTACACCACGCACCAGTAATATGCCCCATACAGGCACAGGCAACGCTAACACAGCCAAACACAAGGCCGTTCCCAATACAGACCACAAGCACAGTTTGTACGCATAACGTGCACGCATCCGTACCGCTAACAGAGCCCCTAGCAAATAACCAGCATAGTTCATCGATGCTGCCCAGCTACCCTGCTGCACACTAATCACCCCGTCTTCCACCATGTAAGGGAATACAGCCGTGAAAGCAAAGCGCCCAAATCCCATACCTACCGACAAGATTAACGCTGCCTCTACGGCGGAGCGCCAAGGCCCTACTGGCGTACTGCGACTGCGATGTACGGTGGCTGTCATTTCAAAGCCTCGGCTAATAGTGCTAAGAACGATCTAAACGCTGGTACGTCATAACCTTTACGCCATACCAACAAGGTGTTTACTGAAGCCACTTTCAATGTGGGCATGTTCTCTGGCACGCCAGCCAGTTTCAATACACTAGCAGGAACCAAGGTCACACAATTACCTGCCGCCACACAAGCAATCATGGCGTGATACGACGCAATCTCTAGCACACGCCATTCAGGTGTATCCGCCATACCCAAGACCTGTTCTGCGATGCCTCTATACGTGCACCCTAACGGAAACGCCGCTAAGGTACGTGTTTGAATTTCAGACACTTGCGTCACAGCTGATTCGCTACTCGGTAATAACAACAGCAGCTCTTCAGTCCATACTGGCATAGCTTGCAAACCCAACTCATCTAGCAATACATCTGCATCCGTTGAGCTCGCTAAGGCGACAAAGACACAATCTAACAGCCCTGTGCGCAATTGTTCTATAAGTGCACGCGTAGGACCTGTACTCAGTTGCAATTGAGTATTTGTATGTTTGGCATGGTAGTTAGCCAACAGAGCTGGCAATCGGCTTGCCGCCGTACTTTCCATACTGCCCATACGTAAGGTACCACCATCAAGACCACCTGTTACCACATGCCTAGCTTCTGCTTCCAAGGCTAGTAGCTTATTCGCATAATCCAAAAACGTCTGGCCCGCTGCTGAAAGCGTCAGTCGTTTACCCGTGCGTACAAACAGCTCTGACCCCAAGTCGGCCTCTAATTGCTGTATACGAGTGGTCACGTTAGACGGGGCTCGTCCTAAATGCGCAGCAGCATGTGTAATGCTTAGCTCGCTCGCTACCGTGGTGAAAATGCGTGCACGTTATGCGTACAAACTGTGCTTGTGGTCTGTATTGGGAACGGCCCTGTGTTTGGCTGTGTTAGCGTTGCCTGTGCCTGTATGGGGCATATTACTGGTGCGTG
>SRSN01000242.1 GCA_004791645.1 Alcaligenaceae bacterium 429 | reverse complement strand
CTCTTGTAATACTTAGTCTTTCAGCTTAGGCATTTCAGCGCCAGAGCTGGATGTCAGCAAACCTGCATCAGCGTACGTGAATAACTTACCACGGGTATCAACGATATCCATGTTACGCATCGTCAACTGGCCAATACGATCGCGTGGAGAGAAGGTACCATCACCCTCTTTTTCCATCGTCAAACGCTCTGGTTTGTAGGTCAGATTAGGCGACTCTGTATTCAAGATAGAGTAGTCATTACCACGACGCAGTTCCAGTGTAACTTCGCCAGTCACGGCCTTAGCAATCCAACGCTGCGCTGATTCGCGTAGCATAATGGCTTGAGGATCGAACCAACGGCCTTGGTACAACAAACGACCCAAGCGCAAGCCGTTAATACGGTATTGCTCGATAGTGTCTTCGTTGTGAATACCAGATACCAAACGCTCGTAGGCGATGTGTAGCAATGCCATACCTGGCGCTTCGTAAATACCGCGGCTCTTCGCTTCAATAATACGGTTTTCGATCTGATCACTCATACCCAAGCCATGACGGCCACCAATGCGGTTAGCTTCCAGCATCAGCTCAACAGGGTTAGCAAACTCTTTACCATTCAGTGCTACAGGCTGCCCTTCTTCAAAGCGCACTGTAACCACTTCAGCTTTCACTTCAACGTCATCACGCCAGAACGCTACGCCCATGATAGGTTTCACAATCGTGATGCCGCTGTTCAGGAATTCCAAGTCTTTGGCTTCGTGTGTAGCGCCCAGCATGTTGGAATCGGTGGAGTATGCTTTTTCAGCAGACATTTTGTAGTCAAAGCCATGCTCTTGCATGTACTGAGACATTTCCGAACGACCACCCAGTTCGTCGATGAACTGTTGATCCAACCAAGGTTTGTAAATACGCAATTGTGGGTTGGTCAGCAAACCATAACGGTAGAAACGCTCGATGTCGTTACCTTTATAAGTACTGCCATCACCCCAGATGTTGACGTCGTCTTCTTTCATTGCCGCTACCAGCATGGTGCCAGTTACTGCGCGACCAATAGGGGTAGTGTTGAAGTAGGTAACGCCAGCAGTGGAAACGTGGAATGCGCCACTTTGCAATGCTGCAATCCCTTCGGCAACCAATTGCATACGACAATCCACCAAGCGAGCATCCTTGGCGCCGTAGCTCATGGCAGCGCGCGGAATAGCATCGTAGTCCGACTCGTCAGGCTGACCCAGGTTGGCGGTGTAAGCATAAGGGATCGCGCCTTTGTTACGCATCCACAGTAAAGCCGCGCTGGTGTCCAGACCACCAGAGAAGGCAATACCTACTTTTTGACCTACTGGAAGATTTTCAATAATAGTCGTTGTCATATGAAAGGACCGGTACGCTAAATAAACAATCTTCCATTATATCCCCCTAGCACACATACGTGGGCTTCTGCTTGCCGGAAGATGCGAAAACAGGCGATACACGGCATAATGTGCACTTGTCACAACTTTCACTGTTATTTTGATCACCCAATGAGCACCCTGTCGGCCTCCTGTACCCTGCAATCTTTTACTTTGCCGCAATTGCGTGCTGCCACCCAAGCGGGCGGCGTCACCAATGTCATTGTGAAAGGGCAAGGTGACGCATTCTTTATCCAGATCCAAATGCGCTCTGCCCAGACTGCTATTCTGATCACCAGCAAAAGTCGCCAGCCGCGACAGTTCCGCAATCCTGTACAGGCTTTTGCCGTATTACGTGAAATCGGTATTATGACGGGGCAATTTGATGTCGCGCATTACTCCCCGGAGCAAAAGCAGACACCATCACGCGCGTTGCGCAAAACTATTGAAACCCCAAAGCCTGTATCCCAACCCTGGGAAAGCTTTTTACAGAAAATGGCCAGCAGCCCTCAGGCCACGTTTGACGACCCTAATTTCAAACTGGACTCCACACAAGCCCAGCAACTGTACGAGCGCGGTAGTCCAGCAGAGGCCACTACTGCCCCACACGAGACAGTAATAGCCAAATAGCAACTTAGGCGTGCGCAGGTACGCCCACACGCACTGCTTGCAACAAAAATTCCATCAGGTCACGCACAGAGCGAATTTGATCGCCAAATGGTAGTTTTTCCGAGCTACGGAAGAACAGCCCACGATCAACATCACCCTCTAGTGCGTAGGCCAAACGTCTATCAATGCAAAACTGGCCACTGCGTGCAACCCCGTCACGCAGACCACAATGCGCCAAGCAATCAAAGCCCTCAGAGCACGCACGTTCTTGTGCAACCGCCTGCAGCTTGGACTCTTTATGTAAGTAGGAGTCCAACCAAGGCGTGCGCACAGCACGTGCTGGCAAACCTGCCACACTCATAAAGGTCACGATATCTTCAGGCTTAGCCTGTGCCAATACTTGCTTGAAACGGATGTCAGCATCACCCTCTTCCGTTACTGCGAACGCTGTGCCCAACTGAATCGCATCAGCACCTTGTCCTAGCAAAGTTTTGACCTGCTCTGGATTATTAATACCGCCTGCCACGATCAACGAGATGTTTTCTTTCTCTACATCCAGCTTTTTGAATACCTCACGTGTTTCTTCCAGCACGCGCGGGAAGGCATACATGGGGTCATTCATCTGTTCAATATCAGCCAGACCTAAGTGGCCCGCTGCAAATTTTGGGTTCTCGATCACGATGGCGTCTGGCAAACGGTTTTTACGCATCCATTTACGCAGCACCAACTGAATACCCCTAGCATCTGACAAAATAGGGATCAACGCCACGTTAGGGTGATCAGCAGTAAGTTCCGGTAAGTCTAGCGGCAGACCTGCGCCTACCACCACCGCATCAGCACCACTTTCGCACGCTTGCTTCACATACGCTGCGTACTGCGATACTGCACGCATGATATTGACAGCCACTGCACCACACTCTTTGGCCAGCGCCTTAGCCTTGCGAACCTCTCTGTCTAGAGCCTCCAAGTTCACCATATCAATCAGGCTACTATCTTTGCTCTTGTGTGTACGAGCCATCAAATCGGGATGATGGCGGCGCAAGTCCACGCTAGAGATTGTTCCCATACCTCCTAGCGCAGCCACGCTGCCTGCTAAACGGTGTGCCGACACACCGACCCCCATCCCGCCCTGAACCACAGGCAGCAATGCCTTACCCTTTAACCGTAACCGCTCAACAATGGTTTCTAACACAGGGAGTCCTTTAACTTTTAACAATCAAATAAGCCGCGAGTAAGTCGCGGTAGTACGTTTATGCAGGTGAGCATCAAACACCATACTGATACCTCGCACAAACAAACGCCCCGTGTCTGTGACACGCAGCATACGCTCATCAACAGTGATCAGCCCAGCATCTTCAAACAAGCTCAAACGCTGCAGTTCATCGCCAAAATACGCATCAAAATCTATACCGTGACGCTGCGACACTAGCGCTTTGTCTACGGGCATACTGCACATCAACTGCATAATCACTTCAGCGCGTAGTTCATCATCGGCCGTCATCTGGATACCACGACTGACGGGCAAACGGTCCTCATCCAAACAGGCGTAGTACGCTTTTAAGGCCCTATCATTTTGCACGTGAGTGCCTTGTACTTTACCTATGGCCGACACACCGAATGCCACCAAATCACTGTCTGCACGCGTGGTATAGCCTTGGAAATTTCTATGCAAACTCTGATCCAAGCGTGCGCGACTCAGTTCATCTTCTGGTAATGCAAAGTGATCCAAACCTATGTAGTCATACCCCGCATCCAACAGCCGCTGCGTTGCCATCAAGAAGATTTGCAGACGTGTTTCGGCATCGGGCAAATCTTGCTCATTGATTAAACGCTGCGCCTTGAAACGCTGCGGTAAGTGCGCGTAGTTGTACAAGGCAATACGATCAGGGCGCAGCGCAATCAACTGATCCAAGGTTGCACTGAAGCTTTGCACGCTTTGTTTTGGCAGGCCATAAATCAAATCGGTATTAATGGACTCAAAACCCACCGCCCTACTGGTCTCTATTGCTTTAGCCACCATGTCATAAGGCTGAATGCGATGAATAGCCTCTTGCACCGCCACATCAAAATCCTGCACACCAAAACTGGTGCGGTTGAAACCTAAACTCGCCAAATGCGCCAGCATCTGGTCATCAATAGTACGAGGATCAATTTCCACACTGATTTCTGCATCATCGGTAAAGTCAAAATGCTTTCTGACCTCTTGCATCAACAACGACATTTGATCGTTGGATAAAAACGTAGGTGACCCACCACCTAGGTGCAACTGGCCCGTTTTTCGGTCGTCTCCCAAATGGGGCACCACCATCGCCATTTCTTTAAATAAATACTGTAAATACTCTGCCGAGCGTGACTTGTCTTGCGTGATGATCTTATTGCACGCACAGAAATAGCACAGTGACGTACAGAAAGGCAGGTGGAAGTACAGCGACAAAGGCATTTGCTGTTTGCTACTGG
>SRSN01000241.1 GCA_004791645.1 Alcaligenaceae bacterium 429 | reverse complement strand
TTATTATTCTTATTAACATTACAAGGTAGTTTATGTTGTACTCCACTTCGGTTCTTGCCACGACCGATAGCCCCAAGTCACACTCTCAGCTTGCTAAACGATTACTAAAGCACTCCCTACTGTTTGCCGCATTATTTAGCATCCAAAGTAGCGCCACATTGTGGGCTCAAACCGCCGTTCAGTTAGACAAGATCGTTGTGTCTTCTAGCCAGCGCGAGCAACAGGCCATTGATGCGCTGGATAACGTGTCCGGTTTAGATCAGCACGATATCAACCTGCTAAACGCTTCTAGCCCGGCCACGTTGTTGAACCAGATTCCAGGCGTGAATGCGGCGAATACCGGTGATGACCCAGGCGCAGTCGTAAACATTCGTGGCTTGCAAGAATATGGCCGAGTGGTTGTGACCATTGATGGCGTACGACAAGACTTTGGTAGACCTAGCCACGCCGGTAATGGCTCGTTCTACATTGATCCTGACATGCTTAAAGCCGTCACCGTAATACGTGGGCCTGTTGCTGGCGTTTACGGTTCAGGCGGTATTGGTGGCTCCATCAGTTTTGAAACCATCGATGGGCGTGATTACCTTGAAGATGATGAAGATGTAGCCGTTGGCGTTAAAGGCGGCTACGAAAGTAACGGCAAAGGCTGGGTCGCCCGCACAATTGGTGCTGTGCGCGTCACCGACAACGCAGAAATTTTGGTGAGCACGGTTAACCGCGGCCGCGACGACCAAAAAGACGGCGACGGCAATAAGATTCTGTATAGCGACCAAAACCAGAACTCTCAGTTGGTGAAAGCCAGCTACCGCCCCGCCCCCGGTCACGAAATTAAAGCAGGTTGGTTACGCTATGGCAGTGGCTACAAAAGCAGCCGTTCAGCAGGCTCTAGCAGCTCTACCCTAAGTGTGGATGACACCGATACCGACACCTACACAGCCAACCTGCGCTACAGTTTTAACAGCCCAACCAATCCACTCATTAACTTACAGGCCGAACTCTACCGCAGCGCTACCACTAGCGACCAAAGCCGCGTCACCGACGGCGATAGCCGTGAGTACCGTGTACGCACCAACGGCTGGGCGTTAAAAAACCTCTCCACTATTGCTGCAGGCAGCTGGAATCACACGCTGAACTACGGTGGTGATGGCTTTGAGATCAAAGGTAGATCTGACCACGAAAACTTTGGTTCAGGCGACAGCAAAGCTTTTGGTGTGTATGGCCAATGGGAAGCAGATTACAACCAATGGATTCAAGTGATTGGTGCACTTCGCTATGACCGCTTCAAACTGCGTGGTCAAGATACAGACCAAGTCACCCACAGTTTCACCAAAGATCGCGTTTCACCGCGATTGACCTTAGGTATCACACCTATAGAAGGCGTTACCACCTACATTACGTATGCAGAAGGCTTTAGAGCACCATCGTTGGCCGAGGCTTTCCGCGTGGGCGGGCACGGTTCCAGACTAGAGTATCTGCCCAACTTCAACTTAAAACCTGAAAGCGCTTCTACTGTAGAGCTGGGAGTAAACCTCAAGCACAATGCCGTCTTCATGCCTAATGATGCACTGCGCACTAAGCTGTCGCTCTACCACACTCGTGTACGTGACTACATTGACCGCGAACAGTTCAAGGTGGGTAAACAAAGCTACAGCCAATACCAGAACGTAGGCAAAGTAACCCTGAAAGGGATTGAACTGGACAGCAGCTACGACACTGGTAACTTCTATGCTGGTTTGAATGGTTCACTGGCCACAGCGGATACCTACAGTGGCCGCCCACTGAATAACGCACCACTCAAACGTGTAGTATTCACCGTGGGTGCTCGCGCATTAGATAACGATTTGGATTACGGTGTACGCTGGTCGTCCACTGCTTCTACTGAACGCTCTTCCGCAACAGCACCTCGTGCCGCTGGGTATAGCTTGCTTGACCTGTACGCCTCATGGCAGATCAACAAACAAGTTAGCGTAAATTTCGGCATTGATAACCTGCTAAACAAAGCCTACACCGACCCACAAGCCGGTTACGCCACCACCAACCCTAGCTCATGGCAAGGCACTGGTCGTAACGTTAAGCTGAACGTAGGCTGGCGCTTTGGCAACTAAACGCTGAACGTAGCCCACTAGCCGTAGAGGCTTCTTTCTTGACAAAAACAGGTCGCAGATTTAAAACCTTCTTTTTTCTGCGACCTGTTTTTTAATCTTGGCACAATAGCTGCCCTATTCCCCACTATGCAAATCACATCCCTACAGTTGGGCGTTGATATCGCCACCAGCTTGGCCATTCTTGCATCCGCGATTACCTTCTTGATTAATCAGCGACTGAAGAACAGAGAGACCAAACGTAGACAGCTAGATGAGTCGGTGCGCGCTGTCACCGTGAATGAGTTTCAGGCAGCACTGGGCACACTCTCTACGCTATACATCAAGCAGATTGTGGTGCAGGCCTCACCACTGCATAACGCAACGAGCCGTGGCACAGAGAAGCTGTCTGCCATGCTGGAAAACCGTCCCGAATACCTAGACACCTTAAAGCAGTCACTTAAAAACACGTCAAACAACATCAGTGATTTTTTTCACACTATTTGTGCTTACAACTATCAAATCACGCCATTGTTAGACAGCATTGAGGATGGTCAAAAACAGATTACTGAGTTTAGAGAGGGGTTAGCGCAACTGATGCATAGCTATAACCACCTAAACGCCAGCCATATGGCGTTGCTGGATGAGGTTTGTACCTTAGCCACTTACTGCCACGAGCATCCTATTGAGTCAGCTGATCAAGATGTTCTGCGCCAAATGGTACTCTCGATTTTGACAGATACCGACTATAGACAGTGGGTAGATTCTTTCATCCCTGCGGGCAAAGAAGACCTGTATTGGCAGCACATTAGTCAAAAAGACTTTGGTGAACACGCCAGCTTGCTCTCTCAAGTACACACAAATTTGCTACAGCACTTCTATACAGAGCCTAATCTGATGAAAGCTCAAGTGCTGGGAATTGCCTACCACGCTACCAGCCAAGCACGACAACACTGTAAAGATTTTCTTATTAAGATGTCGGCGTTGAACTACTGGTTGATACGTAAAGGTGGCAGCGATGAAACGCTAGAAGACGTGATTGCACGCTACCGCAGCCCGGATGTTTTTGCTGCGACGACTGAAATACGCTAATCAAAAAATAAGGCCCCGCGTGGGAGTTCACGATCGGGGCCTTTGCTTACATCAACGAACAGGCAAGTTCACTTTGAGTAAACGCTCTTTTGCACCCGCTACAAAATCACCGGTAGACGAGTTAGGGCTATACACTTCTTTCAGCCCCACAAACAACTGATTGTTGTCGCTATCCAAAGCCATTTCATTAGGCAGTGGCCCTATAGTAAATTGACGGCTCACTTGGTAGTCTTTGCCGTTAATCACACTAATAGTACCCGCACGGAAATTCGCCACATACGCTTGGTCGCGAATAGGGTCGTAGCTGATGCTGATACTGCCACGGCCAGTGCGCACAAACGCCAATTGTTTGCCAGTTTTCAAATCAAACACATACACGCCATCATCCTCGCCTTCAGAGCGGAAGATATTGTGAGCGGCAAATACACGGTTATTGGCACTGTCTACGGCCAACCCCAGAATATTAGTAATAGTTGGATCAGCTTTTGCTACATCTACTGAACCTACTACTTTGCGGCTAATAGGATCAATCTTGTTGATGAACTGGCCTGCGGTATACAGCATTTTCTCTGCAGGATCGTAAGACAATGCATAACCCGTAGAAGGATAAGCACCCTCTACTTCACCGATCACTTCTAAGCTTTGTGGATCTACCACCAACAACTTATGCGTTTTCTGTTTGCCGGTTTGCTCTGAACTGGTAGAGCTGTACACCACAAACAGAGCATTCGCTTCTGGCACATATACCATGTGGCGTAGACCTTCGGTGCCCTCAAAACCTTCTGGCTGTACTTTCAAGCGCTCACCCGTTTGCTCCAACTCACCCGTTGTCACATTAATACGACTGATACGCAAAGGCTTGTTCTTACCATGCCCAACGAACAACTTATTATTGGCGGTGTCTTGAGCCAATGAAAAAGACTGATGAGGCATCGCTGTTTTCCAACGAGGCTCCATAGTCTGTATATCAAACGCATACACAAAACCCAGATCGTCACTCGCTTTGGCTCTGTCTATCACAGCAGTCATCACTAACGAGTTTTCTGGATTCACCTGCACTTCATACAAACCTTCACCAGCATCCTGCAAATATCCCACTTGCAGAGCATATTCTGGGCTAGGCATCGGTGCGGGAGTGACCGCTAATGCAGGTTGAGAAAAAACACCACACAACACAAATGCTGTGCTACACAACCATTGACGCGGCAGACTACGCACGGATGATGCGACAAACATAAACTTCCTTTAGCTATATCAAAAATCTAGGTACATACACCTCTAGCAAAGATTATAAATGATAATAATTC
>SRSN01000240.1 GCA_004791645.1 Alcaligenaceae bacterium 429 | reverse complement strand
GTTTCAAAAATACTTTTAAACACAATATGTAGATGGAGAGCCTTATGACACTGCTACCTGGTCACGCGCTGGATGATGGCCATCACCCCTCACTAGCCCCTGTTGTAGAGGTAGGCAACACCATGGAGGAATACCTGCACAGGCGTGACTGGCGTATCAATGCCAACGCCAACCAAGGGTACTCTTTGGGCGGACTAATCCTAAACGTCGCAGGCAAGGTAGTCGCCAATTATTGGCTAAGCCATATTTATCCACCGGAAGTAGGTCTAGCGCACCGCAACGCCGATCTGCACATACACGACTTGGATGTGTTCTCTGGATATTGTGCAGGCTGGTCACTGCGCACCTTGCTGCATGAGGGGCTAAACGGTGTACCCGGGAAAGTAGAGTCTGCACCCCCCAAACACTTATCCAGTGCTGTGGGCCAAATCGTCAACTTCTTGGGTACTTTGCAAAATGAATGGGCAGGCGCTCAAGCCTTTAGCTCTTTCGATACCTACATGGCACCGTTCATACGCAAAGATAATTTGCCTTATGACGAGGTGAAGCAGTGTATGCAAGAACTGATTTACAACCTCAACGTGCCATCACGCTGGGGTACGCAAACCCCTTTCACTAATCTCACGTTTGATTGGGTATGCCCTGAAGACTTGCAAGAGCAAACGCCAGTGATTGGTGGTGTAGAAATGCCCTTTAGTTATGGCGATCTACAAGCTGAAATGGACATGATTAACCGCGCTTACATGGAGATCATGACCCAAGGTGATGCCAAAGGCCGCGTATTTACTTTCCCCATCCCCACTTACAACATCACCAAAGACTTTGATTGGCACAGCGAAAATACCGATCGCCTGTTTGCCATGACAGCACGTTACGGGCTGCCTTACTTTCAGAACTTCCTCAACTCCGATCTAGAGCCCAATATGGTGCGCTCTATGTGCTGCCGTTTGCAGTTGGACCTGCGCGAGCTGCTAAAACGCGGCAATGGACTATTTGGCTCAGCAGAGCAAACGGGCTCAGTAGGTGTGGTCACCATTAACTGCGCCCGTTTAGGGTACGTATATGCAGGGGATGAGCAGGCTCTTTTCAACCGTTTAGATGCACTGTTAGAACTGGGTAAAACCAGCTTGGAAATCAAACGTCAGGTCATACAGCAGCATATGGATGACGGACTATTCCCTTACACCAAACGCTATTTGGGTACGTTGCGTAATCACTTTTCCACCTTGGGTGTGAACGGTATTAACGAAATGATCCGTAATTTCACCCTAGATAAGCACGATATCACCACCCCATGGGGGCACGACTTTGCGCTGCGTTTGTTAGATCACGTGCGGGAACGCATGGTGGCATTCCAAGAAGAAACTGGTCACCTCTATAACCTAGAAGCCACGCCCGCAGAAGGTACTACGTACCGTTTCGCCAAAGAAGATAGAAAACTCTATAGCGACATACTACAAGCCGGCACCGAAGACATGCCTTACTACACCAACTCATCGCAATTACCTGTTGGTTTTAGTGATGATCCCTTTGAAGCTTTGCTGCACCAAGACAACTTGCAATGTAAGTACACCGGCGGCACCGTGCTGCATCTGTATATGAACGAAGCAGTGTCGTCGGTGGATGCCTGCCGCACGCTGGTTAAACGTAGTTTGGAAAACTTCCGCCTGCCTTACATCACCATCACCCCTACTTTTTCCATTTGCCCTAAGCATGGCTACCTGTCTGGGCGACATGAGTTCTGCCCCAAATGCGATGACGAGCTGCTGGCCCGTCACGCCACCACTCACCATTAAGCTATTGGAGTACTAACGATGACTACTACCCAACATCCTGTTTTGCGTAATGAAGAACGACAAGCGTGCGAAGTGTGGACACGCGTCATGGGCTATCACCGCCCGGTCTCCTCCTTCAATATTGGCAAACAAGGGGAGTTTCACGAGCGCCTGCACTTCGCAGAACACCCGCAACACAACACTGACTCTCTACGCAAACGGGCCTAACCACCATGACAACTGCCACGGTCACGCCTTGGCCCATACGCCCTGGGCGCAAGATAAAAATCGGTGGTCTGACACCCTTTAGTGCAGCCGATTATCCAGGCCAACTGGCCGCCGTCATCTTTATCCAAGGCTGCCCGTGGCGCTGTCATTATTGTCATAACCCGCACTTACTAGAGCGTACTGCCAAAAGCCCCGTAGATTGGGATGAGGTCCTAGCATGGCTGGATACACGGCATGGGTTGTTAGATGCGGTGGTCTTTAGCGGTGGCGAAGCTCTGTTAGATCCCGTCTTACCAGTAGCGATGGCACAAGTGCGTAAACGTGGTTTCAAAATAGGCTTACACACTGGCGGTGCATACCCTGATGCGTTGCAGGGTGTGTTGCCCTTGGTGGATTGGGTAGGCTTGGACATCAAAACCCGTTTTGCTGATTATCCTGCCATCACCAAACTGCCACGCAGCGGTGAACCCGCTAAACGCAGCTTGGAAATCTTGCTAAAAAGTGGGGTCAGTTACGAGTGCCGCACCACCATACATGCCAGTTTGCATAGTGATGAACAACTGTGTGAGATGGCGGATGAACTGGCATCGCTAGGCGTGTCCACCCTGAGTTTGCAGCGTTTCCGTAGTGAAGGCTGTAGCAATCATGCGCTGAACAATGTCAGTCATGCACACTTTCCAGCCCCCAACACGCTAGAACATTTATCAGGGCTATTTGCGAACTTTAGCGTACGTTAAGGCTTGGCGGGTTCTGTCCACGGGCAATAACAGCCCACAGCCAAGAAGCCCGCCCGCTGGTTCACCGTTTCACCTGCGACCAATCTATCTAATATGGGCTCTACAAAACTATTGGCTGACGTACACACCATACCCAAGCTATATGGCCCGGCATACACTAAGCGCCCAGACGCATCCCAAATACCAACCGCAGGGCTAGCCGGAATGTGTTCCATACCAGGGATGTAATCCAACGCTTTAAGCTTGCCTTGCAGGAAAGTCGGTAATTCACCTGTAGAGCCAGGTTTTTGTACGCTATAGAAATCAATATTGGCGCGCTTATACATGCTAATCAAATAGCTAAGGTGCGCACCGGTTTCTCTATTACAGTACGTGCACTCTGGGTCCCAAAAGTGCACCATGCGGATGCGGCCCGTTGCTCCGGCTAACTCTATAGGTAGTTGCAGTGACGTATCTTCAAACACAATAGCTTGCTCGGGGTAAGCACTTAAGCCACTTATCCCAAAATAACGCCACAATGCGGCCCCCATGCCAAACAAAATCAGCATGCAGACGCTCACAAATATACGTAGCGCATTACGGCGCACAAAGCTTGGGCGCTCAACCGTAGACGATGGCGTTGTTTTCATTCTGATTCCAACCCACTACTTACGGCTGCTGCCCAAATTTACGTACGTATTGCTTAGTCATTTCTTGGCATGACTTCGCCAACTCCTGTTGCGCAATCAGAGAACGACTGGGATCTACGCTACGCTCACGGCATTTCAGTATGGCTTGCTGCTCAGCTGCCTGCACTGCTGGAGTTTGCGGTCTAGACATGACGTACGCCAAAATAGCGAGCATCAGAATAATAAAAACCCCACTTCCAGCCATAATGATGTGAAAGTGCAAACGCGAACGTCTTGGCCCTTGGCCTTGCTGAGACGACATACTTCATCCATTTTTAAACCCTACATGGGCTTTATTTTACTGCATACAAAACATTCTTGTATGCATTTACAAAAAACATGTAGGGCAAAAATGACTACACGATAGCAGCAATTCGCTGTGGTTTATCAGCAGATAGCAAAATATCTGCCAATTTCTCTAGGGCTACTTGCAAGCGAGCATGATCTGGGGCCCCACCCAACGCAATACGTATAGCCCCCGGAGACGACTCATAGGGACAGAACACATCGGAACTGGTAACACCCAAGCCTTGCTCTTGCGCCGTTTGTATCAACCTATACTGATCCAACTTCGGTGACAGCTCTAACCACAAGTGCAAACCATAAGGATGAGCAATGGGTTTACCTGGCAAGATACTGGCAGCAATTTTCTGCCGCTGGCCAGCATCTTGGCGTATTTGGCGCATCCATTCTTGTGCTGCCCCTTCTTGTATCCAGTGCGTGACACTAGACACCATGGTTTGCGCAGGCATTAAGCTCAATGAACGCAATGCATCCAAAATAGGCTCTATGGGTTCTGAGGGCGGCACCACCAAGTAAGCCGTGCGCAACCCCGGCGCCAAACACTTAGACAAGGTAGAGACATAAAACACCGGAGGCCCCGATGTAGACGACAGCCCCAGCGCCGCAATAGGTGGCGCAGCATCGCCTGCCAACAACCAATAGGGGTCATCTTCGATCACTGCCACGTCATGGCGCATGATCACTTTATAAATAGCTTCACGCCGCGATTGCGGCATAGTCGCAGTAGTGGGGTTATGAATAGTAGGTACTAGATACAAGAAGGGGCAGCACAAGAATG
>SRSN01000239.1 GCA_004791645.1 Alcaligenaceae bacterium 429 | reverse complement strand
GATATGTTTAAAGATAAAGTTATATTAGTTACGGGCGGTACGGGTTCTTTTGGTAATACATTTGTTCCAATGACATTGGAAAAATACAATCCCAAAAAAATTATCATCTTCTCCCGAGATGAGATGAAACAATGGGATATGGCCAAGAATTATCAGAATGATTCTAGAGTAAGATTTTTTATTGGTGATGTGCGTGATAAAGAACGTTTATATCGAGCGCTGGATGGCGTTGATTATGTGGTTCATGCTGCTGCAACCAAAATTGTTCCTACTGCAGAATACAATCCGTTTGAATGTGTGAAAACAAATGTGCTAGGAGCTATGAATCTTATTGATGCTTGTATAGATAAAGGTGTTAGAGGCGTGGTCGCCCTTTCTACGGATAAAGCAAGTAGTCCTGTAAACCTGTATGGTGCCACTAAGCTAGCATCTGATAAATTATTTGTGTCTGGTAATGCATATTCAGGTGAGCATGGCACACGTTTTTCTGTGGTGCGCTACGGTAATGTGATGGGATCACGTGGCTCTGTCATTCCTTTTTTTATGTCTATTAAAGATAAAGGTGTATTGCCCATTACTGATGATCGTATGACTCGCTTCATGATTTCACTGGAGCAAGGTGTAGAGCTAGTTTGGCATGCATTTGAAGATATGGAAGGTGGTGAAATTTATGTGAAAAAGATTCCTTCCATGAAAGTTACAGAGCTAGCCAGTGTTGTTGCTCCAGAAGCAAAACAAGAGGTTATTGGTATTAGGCCTGGAGAGAAGCTGCACGAGCAGATGATTAGTTCAGAGGATTCTTACTATACATATGAATATCCTGAGCATTTCAAAATTCTGCCCGCTATTAATGGCTGGTCGGACTCCCCGGAACGTATTAAGGATGGTAAGAGAGTTGCGGAAGGCTTTGAGTACTCCAGTGATAACAATCCTGAGTGGATGGCTGCTGAGGATTTGCAGGCATGGATCGATTTGAATCGTGAGAAAATTGGGAGAATTTGACATGATTCCTTATGGCCGTCAGGATATTAGCCAGTCTGATATTGATGCTGTAGTCAATGTGTTGCAATCTGACTTTTTGACTCAAGGGCCTCAAGTGCCTGCATTTGAAGCTCTAGTAACGGGATACACTGGAGCTAAACATGCTTTGGCTGTAAATAGTGCTACTTCAGCATTGCATATTGCATGTATGGCGCTAGAGCTGAGTGTTGGGGATTGGTTATGGACAACACCCATAACATTTGTGGCCTCTGCTAATTGCGGGCTATATTGTGGTGCTCAGGTTGATTTTGTTGATATTGATCCGAAAACATACAATCTTAGCCCTGAGTTCTTAGAGAAAAAACTGATTGTGGCAAAAAATGAAAACAAACTACCAAAAGTTTTGGTAGTGGTTCATTTGTGCGGTCAGCCATGTGATATGCAACGTATCCATGCTTTGAGCCAGGAATACGGTTTCAAAATTATTGAAGATGCTTCTCATGCAATTGGCGGAAAATATCAAGAGCAAACAATAGGCAATTGCCAGTACAGTGATATCACTGTATTCAGCTTTCATCCAGTGAAAATTATCACTACCGCCGAAGGTGGTATGGTGATAACGAATAATGACGAGTTAGCATCACGTATGGCTTTGTATCGTAGCCACGGCATTACCCGCGATCCTAGTGCAATGACTCATGAACCGGATGGTCCATGGTACTACCAGCAAATTGATCTAGGTTTTAACTATAGAATGACTGAGCTCCAAGCTGCATTGGGTGTTAGTCAGATGTCACGTTTAGATGAGTTTGTTGCTAGACGGCATGTGCTGGCAGCCCGTTACAATCAACTTTTGCAAGGGCTTCCTATAACTCTACCTTGGCAGCATCCTGATAGTTATTCTGGTTTGCATTTGTACGTGCTGAGATTAGATTTGCAAGAACTTACAAGGTCACATAGAGAGGTTTTTGAGAGCCTACGTGCACAGGGGATCGGTGTGAATTTACATTATATTCCAGTCCATACTCAGCCCTTCTATCAACGTATGGGGTTCAAGGAGGGAGATTTCCCTGAGTCTGAGCAGTACTATAGAGAAGCAATTAGCATCCCGATGTTTCAAACGATGACAGAGTTACAACAGGATCAGGTAGTAGAAGCTGTTAGGAAAGCTTTGCAATGAAAAATATAGCAGTTATTCCTGCTCGCGGTGGTAGCAAGCGGATCCCGAGAAAAAATATAAAACCTTTTTGTGGAAAGCCTATGATCGCATGGTCGATTGAGGCTGCCATTCAAAGTGGTTGTTTTGACCAGGTTATTGTTTCGACTGATGATGTGGAAATTGCTGCTGTTGCAAAAGAATATGGTGCTGTAGTGCCGTTTGTACGGCCTGCAGAACTAGCAAATGATTATGCAGGTACCATTCCTGTGATTCAACATGCTGCGCAGTGGATCCAGGAGCAATGGGAGTCTGTAGCTAATATATGCTGCTTGTATGCGACAGCACCCTTTGTATCGTCTGATGATCTGCGAGCAGGGCAACAGGAGTTGAGAGATACGGGAGCAGATTATGTTTTTGCTGTGACAAGCTATGCCTTTCCGATTCAGCGAGCCATTCGTTTGACACATACTGGGCAGATTGAAATGTTCTATCCAGAACATTATCAAACCCGATCTCAAGACCTTGAAGAAGCCTTTCATGATGCTGGGCAGTTTTACTGGGGAACAGTAGAGGCTTGGTGTGCTGGTAGGCCTGTTTTTGGTCAGAACACTGTCCCAGTTGTTTTGCCTCGATATCGCGTCCAAGATATAGATACTCCAGAGGACTGGGATCGTGCTGAATGGATGTTTAAGGCTTTAGTAGAACAACAAGGAAAGCAGCAGTGACCGCTGAAGTCTATGTGTTTCGTACTGATGCCTCATTAGAGATAGGCACGGGCCATGTCATGCGTTGCTTAACGTTAGCGGATGCTTTGAAATCCCAAGGTGCTATTTGCAAGTTTATCAGTCGAGAGCATCCTGGTAACCTGATTAATTATATTCAGCAAAGGGGATTTGAGGTTTTTCCTCTTCCTATTGCTGAGCATGGAGTAACAGTTTTAGATGAAGGGGGGCCTGCACATACTAAGTGGCTGTTGTCAAGCTGGGAAAAGGATGCAGAGGAATCGCTACAGCAATTAGCAAATATACAAGTGGATTGGCTTGTGGTAGATCACTATGCATTAGATTTCCGTTGGGAAAATCGGATGCAGGGGATATGCGCCCAGATTATGGTAATTGATGATCTGGCTGATAGAAAGCATGAGTGCAATTTATTGTTAGATCAAAACTTGGGGCGTGATAAACAAGACTATAACAATCTGATTCCCCTGACATGTGAGCTACTAATCGGGCCTAGTTATAGTTTGCTACGGCCTGAATTTTTTGCTCTGAGGGGTTATAGCCTTCAACGTCGTGAAAAAGGTATTTTGCAAAAAATACTGATCACAATGGGAGGAATTGATAAGAATAATGCAACAGGAGAAATCTTAGATGCATTAGAAAACAGTGCATTACCTGCTACGGTCCATCTCATTATAGTGATGGGGGCTAACGCTCCTTTTCTGAAGAAAATTCAAGAGCGAGCAGTAGGTTTGCGTTGGAAAACGGAAGTCCTTGTGAATACGAGTGACATGGCTAGACTGATGGCGGAGTGTGATCTGGCTATTGGTGCTGCAGGCAGTACCTCTTGGGAGCGCTGTGCGCTAGGAGTACCCACTTGGATGATGGTGTTGGCTGACAATCAGAAAGAAGTAGCATCGCATTTGGAACGGTTGGGTGTGGCGGCATTAATTCCTGAGTCTCGAAATGGAATGTATCGGTTCTTTGAGAAAGAAGTAAATCAAGCTGTGAAGAATCCTAGAGAGTATCTATCTACTTATGTGGCTAGTGCCTCAAAGGTATGTGATGGTAGAGGAGTCTATCAGGTCATTGATAAGTTAATGGAAAGTAAAAAAGATGTTAAATAGGTTTGGTGTACTTCGTCCCGCTTGTGAAGCAGACTTAGAGATGATGTTGATCTGGCGAAATCATCCTGAAGTTAGAAAAAATATGTATACAAGGCACGAAATTTCATGGGATGAGCATCACTCTTGGTGGAAAAAAACCTCAGAAAGAAAAGATCAAAAATATTTTATCTATGAAGATCAGGGTAAACCTAGTGGCGTTGTCAGTTTTGTCGATATTGATCTGCATAATGAGAATTGTTTTTGGGCCTTTTATGCATCACAGGATGCATATAAAGGTGTTGGTTCTAGAATGGAATTCCTAGCATTGAGTTATGTATTTGAAACCTTGAAAGTAAAAAAATTATCTTGTGAGGTTTTGGATTTTAATAAATCAGTGATTCGTTTGCATGAGAAGTTTGGATTTAAAATAGAAGGTGTATTTAGAAAGCATCACAAGTTTGATGGTGGTTTTGTGGATATATATAGATTGTCTATTTTGAATGAAGAATGGCTGGAAATAAAAGAT
>SRSN01000023.1 GCA_004791645.1 Alcaligenaceae bacterium 429 | reverse complement strand
AATTTCACGCTGACTCTGCTACCCTAAATATCTGCGCCTGCCTGAAGCGTCTTCAGAGTGCCGCTTGAAGATCATCCTCATGACTGAGAAACAAAACCCTATCCCCTACACCGTCCTGATCGTCGAAGACGAAACAGTCATTGCCGAGAACATTCTGCTCACACTAGAGGCCGAAGGCTTTACTGCCGACATCTCTAGAGACGCGCCGTCGGCATTGCATCGCCTAGAGCAAGGCAACTACGATCTGGTGCTGCTGGATATAGGTTTGCCCGGTATGGATGGTTTGAGCATGCTGCAAAAAATGCGCCGCAAACTCAGTCTATCTACGCCCGTACTCTTACTCACAGCTAGGGCGACCTTGGAAGACAAACTGCAAGGCTTCGCCTGCGGTGCAGACGACTACCTCACCAAGCCCTTTGCACTAGAAGAAGTTGTCGTGCGCGCCCAAGCGCTCATACGTCGCTCACGACAGCTGTGCGATACCGCTTTCTCGCTGCAATACGGCCCGCTGTGTTACGTGGTCGCCGACAAAAGCCTCAGCATTAATGGCGAAACCATTAAGCTACCGCGCAAATGCCTGATGATTCTAGAAATGCTGATGCGCTATTCCGGCCGCATCGTACCTAGACAAAAACTGGAAGAGTACTTGTGGCAAGGGGAACCCCCTTCCTCGGAAGCACTACGTAGTCAATTGCACCTATTGCGTAAAACCCTGCAGCAACATCAATACGAAGGCATAGAAACCGTACACGGCATAGGTTGGCGACTCACGCTGGATACACCATGAAGCTACGCCGCTCGCTGTCTGGACGCATCACCTTAGTTCTCACTCTGTTAATTTTTCTGGCGGTCAGCCTATCAGCTGTGGTGACCTATGCGATCTACACCACGCTAGAAGAAAACATGCTGGATACCTTGGTGCAAACCGAGTCTAAGCGCATTGCGGTGCGGGTATCCCGCTTTGGCGACCACTGGCAACAGCCGTTCGAGCGCGACATGGGGCCGTCCATGTATGCCTGGGGTGAAACCGACACCTTACTCGCCCCCAGCATGCCAGAAGAACTACGTGAGCTACCTTTGGGCCTGCACTATATAGATAAGGGCAACACGGGTTGGCACGTGCAAGTGGCCGATGTAATGGATGGCCGTCTTTATGTGTTGTATGACTCTGTAGTCTTGGTAGAACAATCACGCCATTTTGCATTGGCCTTGGCAGGGATTGTATTGTTTTGCACCTTGCTAGCTCTATTCTTCAGTAAAGCTATAGCCCGTTGGTTAGTCACCCCTATTAACACCATGACGGAACGGCTGACACGTTGGTTACCCAGCGACTATAAAAGTGCTATTCCCCATACCGACGAAGAAGCCCGGTTAATGGAGATTTTTAACCGTGCGCAAGATCAGGTAGACGCCACCATTGCCAACCAGCGTGAATTCACCGCTAACCTGCATCATGAGATTCGTACACCCTTAAGCATTATTCGCAGTGATGCCGAATTAATGTTGCGCCATCAAATGGTGAATGAATCTGAGCGTCCACGACTGCAACGCATTGTGCATGCAGTGCAAGACATCAAGCAATCACTAGAAAGCACTTACAGCCTTTGCCATGCGGGCGATACCGAAACCCGTGCCGAGATATCTCTGTATGACTGCGTACAAGACGCCATAGAAGGGCAAAACCAAGACGCTGAAAATGCTAAGCTCATCATCAAAAATCAGGTGGACACAGCACAGCGCCCATCGCTGAACCAGCATGCCTTAATGACCGTCATACGCAATATTTTGCGTAACGCCATTGCTCACGCTGCTCCTGCGACATTAACGGTCACTTCTATAGAGAACGGCCTACAGTTCACGGATGATGGCCCAGGTATCGCGGCAGACGAACTTTCGTCAATCTTTGAGCGCTATTTCAGCCATAGACGTACAGACCAACTCGTTGACCCACAAACTGCCGTAGCGTCTAACACCGGCAGCGAACTGGAACATCAAGCAGGCTTAGGGCTTGCCATTGCAAAACGGGTTTGCCACATGCAATCGTGGCAATTAGAAGTGACTTCCCCTCTTTCAGACGGCCACGGCGCATGTTTTACCTTGCGTTTTCACCACCAACCACATAATCCTGCCTAAAAATCGTGGAGAACCAGCAAGGCCGTCACCATTAGGCCCAGTTTGGAATACACTAAAGGATTGTTTATTTCCTCTTAGCAGAGCTTTGACATGAATACCGAATCCGCTCAGCCATCGCTGGCCTTTAGTATCAACCGTTCTACTCATCCACGTTCCGCGGAAGAGCGCGCCACCATTCTGGCTAAACCGGGTTTTGGTCAGTACTTCACCGATCACATGGCTGCCATTGATTGGAGCGTCGAGCAAGGTTGGCACGATGCCCGCATTCAGCCTTACGGCCCACTGCAACTGGATCCTGCTTCATCGGTACTGCACTACGGTCAGGAAATTTTTGAAGGCCTAAAAGCCTACCGTCATGCTGACGGTTCTATCTGGACATTCCGCCCAGACGCCAACGCCGCACGTTTGCAGCGTTCTGCTAGCCGTTTGGCTTTGCCTCAGTTGCCTACAGACTTGTTCGTAGAGTCCATCAAACAACTGGTTAAAACCGACGCTGACTGGGTACCGTCTGCACCAGAAACCAGCTTGTACCTGCGTCCATTCAGCATTGCTAACGAAAGCTTCTTAGGCGTACGCGCTGCACAACGCGCCGCTTACTACGTGATTGCCAGCCCAGCCGGTGCTTACTTCGCCAAAGGCGTAGCCCCTGTATCCATCTGGTTGTCCACCGAATTGAACCGCGCAGGCCGTGGCGGTACCGGCGCAGCCAAATGTGGCGGTAACTACGCTGCATCCTTGGTGCCACAACAAGAAGCCAGCGACAACGGCTGTTCACAAGTTTTGTTCTTGGATTCCGTAGAAGGCAAATACTTGGAAGAACTGGGCGGCATGAACCTGTTCCTAGTACGCAAAGACGGCAGCTTGCTGACACCAGCACTGTCCGGCAGCATCTTGGAAGGTATTACCCGCGCCAGCATCATCCAACTGGCACGCGATCGCGGCCACGAAGTGGAAGAGCGTCGTATCACTGTTGAAGAATGGCGTGAAGGTGTTGCTTCCGGCGATATCGTAGAAGCCTTTGCATGTGGTACAGCTGCTGTAGTGACCCCTATTGGTCAACTGAAAGGCCATGGTTTCGCAATCGGCAACCCAGATGCCCCAGCAGGCAAAATCACCATGGAACTGCGTCAAGCATTGACCGACCTACAATACGGTCGTGCTCCAGATCCACACGGTTGGTTGGTACGTTTGGTGTAAGTTTTTTCACCAAAGCGGTAGAAAAAGCCCGATGCTTGCGTTGGGCTTTTTTTATTTTTATGGTTGTGGAGGCAGTTTTTAAGTATCAGCGGTAGCTGACCATCATTGCTACGTGCTAGCACTGGACTGCCGTAGCCTTAGGCTGCGAAAGTATTTTTTAATTTGTACACCAAATTAAAAAACACTTCCCTCCGCCTTCCCTTCATGGCTTGCAACGGTTTTTAGAGTGGTTGCTGATGAGGATAGTGAGTCCTTCTGCGACAAATGAAAGGCACATTCTGACTGCCCCTTTAACAAGCCACCATTCTTAAGAAAGGATGACAAGTCTAGCTGCACTCAGCACAGTAACGGAGAATGTATCGTATGGTGTGCGATAAGCCCCCTCTATTAACGGCTGTAGGCTGTAGGCTGTAGTCTTAGGCTTTCCTCTAGCTGAAATGAAACACGCCACATCAACGACACGCAATAAAAAGCGCAACCTTATCCACAGCCAGAGATCAGAAGCGACTAAAGGTGTCTGTAGTACATGGATAGATACTATGTCTTAAGCATAAATGTAGACACGCCTGTGTTCTATGTCCTGCTTTTGCATGAGGATTACGCTATTCAATTGGCTCATTAAAAACAGGCCAACAGCACACAAGAAAGGGGGGGAAATCTATCAACAGCCAGAACTGTCGGGGGGACGGAGAGGAAACTTTTTTGATTTGGTGTCTCAAATCACAAAAAGTATTCCTGCAGTTCCCCAGCGCGTGCGATGAATAGAGCGTCACAGCCTACAAACCATCAACGTAGCACCACAACAACCTGCCCACAAAAAACAAACCCCTGCATCTCTACAGGGGCTTATTCAACCTATACCGCAATACATTTATCTACCGCAGTATAAACACCGCTAAAACACCTTAGCGCGCAAACTGCGACAAATGGCAGGACAGCACATCAGCAATCGCATGATCGCTTAACCCACGTGCTTTAAGATCGGCTGTCAGGGCAGCTACGTCTACATCCACCAACGTACGCTGATCCGAAGTAGGGCGGTCGTCACGCACGATGCGGAAATCAAAATCGCGCTCAGGCGTTTTACGCACTTCATAGTGCATGATTTCATCAATCTGATTATCAGGCGTGAAGGTCAACACGGTAGGGCGCAGATCGTACAGCTCAGCCGTTTGCACATACTCGGATGCGCAAATAATGACCTGATCGCCTTTCTGGCACGTACGTGCTGCAGCACCATTCAAAATGCAGCAGCGTGAGCCTGGCTCACCGTAAATCACGTAAGTAGAAATCCGCGCACCGCTTTGCTTATTCCAGATTTCCACGAACTCCATCGGAAAAATACCTGCTTGTTCGCAGACTTCCGGATCCAAGGTAATGGAACCATGGTAGTTCAGATCCGCTCCGGTAATGGTGATACCGTGCAGCTTGGCGCGGACAACTTTTTTCATGCTAGTAATGGGCCATCAAAAGATAAAAAAATCGGTCAACATTATGGGCCGTAGTCCCCGTTGAGCTCTAAGTCATTTTACCCAATCTCTACGAAAATAGTGGTGTAGGAGTGGGAAAACCACGTTAGCCTTCTTCCACGAACTGCTGCACTTCAGCAGGAGTTAAGTAGCGAGACTCGCCGAGCTCCAACGTGTCATCCAACGCCAACGAGCCAATACGCTCACGATGCAAGGTCAGAACCAAGTTCCCCAACGAGGCAAACATACGTTTAACCTGATGGTATTTGCCTTCTTGAATAGTGAGTCGTGCCGTGCGCTCATCTATGCGTTCTAATACGGCAGGAAGCGTAGGTTTGTCTTCACCATTCAGCAAAATACCTGCTTGAAAGAGTGCTTCGGCATTATCGGGCAATGGCTCAGCCAAGGTGGCTACATAAACCTTATCGCACTGGTGACGCGGGGAAATAATACGGTGCGTCCACTGGCCATCGTCCGTAATCAAAATCAACCCTGTGGTATCTACATCTAGCCTACCTACGGTGTGCAAACGGTCGCGCTTTTCTATGTCTAACAGCGTCATTACCGAAGGGTAAGCGCTATTTTTAAGACTGCACTCGTAACCAGCAGGCTTGTTGAGCATCAGATAGCGTAAACCAATCAATTCGAGCACATCGTCTTCCCACTTAACGACGTCGCCCTCTTGCACAACGTAGGTGCCTTTGGTGACCACCTCACCGTTAACCGTGATTTCCTCGCTTTTAAGCACTTTACGTGCATCAGAGCGGCTGAGGTCGGTGCTCTCACCAAGGAACTTGTCTAGGCGCATTCTATTTCCAAACAAAGCGTTGTTAACTAATTTTCTGTTTTTAGCTGTGTTCATCTTAACAACGAAATGAACTCACTACAGGGCAAAGAAACTATAGGTTTTTACAGTAGTAGACCAGTGTTTATGAAAGACTTGGCCACTGGCGACTCTACAAACGTCGATCGACATGGCAACAGTTTGCACTACAAAGCAAGGCGAGCCAGATTACTTCTAACACCCTCAAAGATTGTATCTGCTATATGCACTGGAAATCCCTCTGGCACAAGTTCTTGTACAGCAGTGATAGCACTTTCTACTATGCTGGGTAACTCACCAAGAATAGCCATTGTAGGCTCTACACCAACATACTGTTCCCCCACACTCAGCCAATGCCTTCTATAAATGTCGTTCATACGATAGTGTGTATTTTTAGTGCGCAACGCCATCGCCATTTTGACATTTCTAAGGTGAACGTGATTGGCACCGCTTCCCACCCAAGGCCAAGCGGACAGCACATCATAGAGCGGAGCAAGTTTAAAGGTACCACCCGGCGCAATCGCTATGCTGAAATTCTTAGCATGGCCATCTACGGCGGCAAGCAACCAAAAATACAGTAGCGCCTTGAAGAAAGTCTGCCTATCGTCTGTAACGTTAGCAGAACCACGCAGAAGCCCCATGATATCTGACACTCCTGGCCCACCATCCGACTCATACTTGAGATGTGAAGGCAATCCTTGCGCTTGCAGTAGATCCTCATGTGGGATACGAACAATCCAACCATCTGGATGAACGTGCCGGTCAAATCGCTCCACAATGAGTACGCGCTGGTCCTCGAATTGAGCCATCTCCGTTTTTGCAATGGGCAACCCCATTGCCCTCAACAGCTCCATTGAAAGCCACTCATTCTCTATCGAGTGCTGCAAGTCATAACGCGTGTTGCCTGCTAAGCCTAGCGGCAGCTTAAGAATATGCGTGGTTGGCGTTGCTCCCTGAGGTATATGCCAAGAGCCTTTATGCCACAGCAGCGCCGTTTTCTCTTGTGCGCCCGCTAACGAAAAACGGAAGTCGTCACTTGAGCTATCCCCTGTAGACAAAATCGCGCCTCTAAGGTGCTCTGCAACCTCCGCTTCCGTTAAGGCTCTACCATTGATGGACTTCACATCCTGTGGCGCAGCACCTTCAGGGAGTAGCTGCACAGCTCCGGCAGAATCACGGCCAATACTCTGTAGCAACGTAAAAGCATCCAAGGATGTAGCCTTGAATCGCGCACCTATACGACGACGTATTACCTCGTTATCCGGCAGAAGATTATCAAAATAATTGTCGACGACCGCACCACGCAGTCCATCCCCCGTACCAGTCATTGGCAATGAGAGTGACAGTGGCCTACCTTGTGGATGCTCCACCCACGATGGGGCATACACAAGTCGAGAAGCAGTTCTGCCTTGCTGATGCCACTGCCCCACCAAAAGGCCGTTCATCCAAATATCAAGAACACGCATTACCAGCCCTCAATAGAATCCTTGAAGGGCCGTCTGGGCTCAGCGGCTAATTGTGTATCAAGCACGGACAACACTTCATACACCCGTGCAAAAGCAAGCCCTGAGGCATCCTTCTCCATACGAGAAACCGCTTGCTGAGTCGTGTTCAGCATACGAGCCAGTTCCGCTTGGCTCCACCCCTTTTCTTCTCGTAACGAACGAATAAGCGGTGAGAGCTGCTCCACTTTTAATAACAATACCGATTTCATCATCATGTCTCACAGCTAACCTGAACAAATACAGCATAAATGATGTGTTCTTCAAATACATCAAATAAGGTGTAAGCACTAAAAACATCATAAATGATGTAATCTGCAATTACAACAAATTTGGTGTAAAGACAAGGCTAGTTGCTTTGGAGAGTATGGCCCAGCATGGAAGCACCATGCACCAGCAAAATACCCTCCACATAAAAAAACGGACCACTTAAAAGTAGTCCGTTTTTCTTTACACATTAGTGATCACATTGATGTGGAAACCCACAGCAATTACACGTCAATGTTGCCGGCCTGCAAGGCGTGAGTTTCGATAAATGCACGACGTGGCTCAACCTCATCACCCATCAAGGTAGTGAATACCTGATCCGCAGCGATAGCGTCTTCGATACGTACTTGCAGCAGACGGCGAGCAGATGGGTCCATGGTGGTTTCCCACAACTGCTCGGGGTTCATCTCACCCAGACCTTTATAACGCTGTTTGGACACACCACGCTCCGCTTCGGAACGCAGCCAGTGCATCGCGTCACGGAAGTCGTCAATGACCGCTTCTTTACGGCGATCACCTTCCCCACGCATTACCATCGCGCCTTCACCAATCAGACCCAAGAAGGTTTGACCAGCACGGCTTAGTGTCAGGTAGTCGGAACCACGCAAGAAGGCTTTATCAAACACGCTCACACGTACGTTTCCGTGGTGCAGGCGGTTTGCCAGCAAGCGCCACTGGCCTGCGTCGTCTTGCTCTACGCTGACGGTAAACAGGTGTGGGTTAGCAGGGTCTTGCAAACGCTCTACCAGCTCTTTAGCCGATTGCTGTGCCGCGGCTTCATCATCCAGTTTGATAACACTACCCTCAGCAATCGCTGACAGTACTTCGCTATCCATTAAGCGGGACAATCTATCAATCACTTGGTCAGCCAAAACATACTGGCGCACCAAGCTTTCCAATGCGTTACCAGTAATAGGCTCAGCACCTTCGCGTGGCAGCAATTGCGCATCTTTCACGGCGATGCTCAGCATAAACTGGGCTTCTTCCGCCTCATCTTTCAGATAGCGCTCTTCACGGCCCACTTTCACTTTGTACAGCGGTGGTTGGGCAATGTAGATGTAACCACGTTCGATCAACTCAGGCATCTGACGGTAAATCAGCGTCAGCAGCAGGGTACGAATGTGTGCACCATCCACGTCCGCGTCAGTCATGATGATGATGCGGTGGTAACGCAGTTTGCTGACATCGAAATCTGGGCCAATGCTAGTACCCAGTGCGGTAATCAACACCGTGACCTGCTCACTGCTGATCAGCTTGTCGAAACGTGCTTTTTCCACGTTCAGGATTTTGCCTCGCAGCGGCAAAATCGCTTGGAATTTACGGTCACGACCTTGCTTAGCCGAACCACCCGCGGAGTCACCCTCCACAATGTACAGTTCGGATTTCGCTGGATCTTTTTCTTGGCAGTCAGCCAGTTTGCCAGGCAAACCAGCACCTTCCAGCACACTCTTACGACGCGTTACTTCACGAGCCTTACGAGCGGCCTCACGGGCACGCGCTGCTTCAATAATCTTGTTGCAGACTGAACGTGCGTCGGTTGGGTTTTCTTGCAACCAGGTTTCCAAGGTACGGCTTACCGCGTCTTCAACGGCAGGACGCACTTCGCTAGAAACCAGTTTGTCTTTAGTCTGGCTGCTGAACTTAGGCTCAGGCACTTTCACTGACAACACGCAGGCTAAACCTTCGCGCATATCGTCGCCAGAGGTTTCTACCTTGGCACGTTTAGCCAGTTCGTTATCGCTGATGTATTTGTTCAGCACGCGAGTCATCGCAGCGCGCAAACCAGTTAAGTGGCTACCACCGTCACGCTGCGGAATGTTATTGGTGAAACACAGCACGTTTTCAGCGTAGCTGTCATTCCACTGCATGGCGATTTCCACGCCCACCAACACACCACCTGCCTCGGATTCTGTTTCTACCGAGAACACGTTAGGGTGCAACACGCTTTTACCGCGGTTGATGTATTCCACAAAGCCTTTAACACCGCCCAAAAACGCGAAATCTTCTTCTTTGTTCTGGCGCTCGTCAATCAGCTTAACTTTGACGCCGTTATTCAAGAAGGACAATTCGCGCAGGCGTTTTGCCAAAATCTCGTAGGTGTACTCTACGTTGTTGAAAATTTCGTGGTCAGCTAAGTAACGCACTTGCGTACCAGTTTTGTTGGTATCGCCAACCACCTTCAACGGTTCTACACGCTCACCACGCTGAAAGCGCAGGTAGTGTTCATGGCCATTACGCCAAATTGTCAGATCCAACCACTCGGACAACGCGTTCACACACGACACACCCACACCGTGCAAGCCGCCAGACACCTTGTAGGAGTTCTGGTCAAACTTACCACCAGCGTGCAGTTCAGTCATGACGATTTCGGCAGCACTACGTTGCTCTTCGTCGTCTTTGTGAATGTCCGTAGGAATACCACGTCCGTTATCGCAAACTGAAATACTGTTGTCTGCGTGGATAGTGACAAGAATCTCATCACAATGCCCGGCCAGCGCTTCGTCAATGGCGTTATCCACCACCTCGAATACCATGTGGTGCAAACCGGTACCGTCCGAGGTATCGCCAATGTACATGCCTGGGCGTTTACGAACCGCTTCCAGGCCTTTGAGCATGCGAATTGAATCGGCGCCGTACTCGGTGTTTGGAGTGCTTTGATCTGACATGTATTGTTTATACCCTTAGTAAGCCAACGCTTAAATGCGCATTGGCATGACAACGTATTTGAATGCATCCTCATCGGGCAGAGTGATCAGCACCGATGCATTGGAATCCGGCTGCACCGACCAGCGTACCTGTTCGGTTTTGACGTTCGCCAATACATCCAGCAAGTAGCTGACGTTAAAGCCCACATCTAGCGGTTCAAATTCGTAGTCAATTTCAATTTCTTCGTTGGCTTCTTCTTGCTCCGCGTTGGAAGCAGAAATACGCAACTGGTGGTTAGCCAAGTTCACGCGTACGCCACGAAGTTTGTCGGTGGTCAAAATAGCCGCACGTTGCAAACTACCTTGCAGCGCTTCACGGTTAACCGTGAAGTGGCGAGTATAGGTAGATGGAATCACGCGGGTGAAATCAGGGAATTTCCCTTCCACCAACTTGGAGATCAGCTCAACTTGGTCAAAGCTGAAGCGAATCTGGCCGCCTGCCACTTGGATTTGCACAGCATCATCAATCTCACCCAACAAGCGCTGCATTTCCAGCACTGTTTTACGTGGAACAATGACGTCTTGGCGGCTTTCCAGACCTTCGATCTCGGTACCGTTGTGTACCAGACGGTGGCTATCGGTTGCCACAGTACGTACCCAGCCCGGCTCAAACACAAACAGCATACCGTTCAAGTAGTAACGGATATCTTGTTGCGCCATCGCGAAGTGGGCGGTATTGAACAGGTGTTTCAGTGTTTTCTGTGGCAGTGCCAACGATACATCCCACTGCTCTGGCTGAGCCAAAGTAGGGAACTCGTTCGCATCCATAGTTTGCAGCGCAAAACGGCTGCGACCAGACTGCACAATCAGTTTGCCATCTACCAGAGACAGCACTACGTCGCCCACATCAGGCAGGGCACGCAGAATATCCAGCAATTTACGTGCAGCAACTGTAGTTGCCACATGCTCATCACCCACACCAAAGTCAGCATGAGTGGTGATTTGCACTTCCATATCGGAGGCAATAAACGAAACCCTAGAGCCTTCTTTGCGCAAAAGAATGTTGGCAAGAATAGGCAAGGTGTGGCGACGCTCGACAATCCCTACTACTGTCGATAATGGCTTGAGCAATGCGTCACGAGAGGCTTGTACAAGTTGCATGGTCATCCTTTCAGGGTTTGTTCAAGTACGTGTAAAGAGTGATTCAACTCTGTCTGCTTGCTGCGTGCCTCAGTAATTTTACGCACCGCATGCAGCACCGTCGTGTGATCCCGCCCACCAAACAACTCACCAATTTCTGGCAGACTTTTTTGAGTGAGTTCTTTGGCCAAATACATAGCAATTTGGCGGGGCAGGGCAATATTAGCAGGACGTCGTTTTGAGTACATGTCCGCTACTTTGATTTTATAGAAATCTGCTACCGTTTTCTGAATGTTTTCTACCGTAATCTGCCCATTGGAAACAGAGAGTAAATCTTTCAAGGCATCTTTACAGACTTCTACACTCAGCACATCGCGGCCATGGAAACGGGCGTAGGCAGATACCTTACGCAGCGCGCCTTCCAGTTCACGCACGTTACTGCGCAAATGCTTGGCGATAAAGAACGCGACTTCCTCTGGCATCACAATGCCTTCCGTCTGTGCTTTACGCAGCAAAATAGCGACCCGCATCTCTAGCTCAGGTGGCTCAATCGCTACCGTCAAACCGGAGTCAAATCGAGAAATCAGTCGGCTATCGATATTAGACAGTTCTTTTGGATAGGTATCCGACGTGATAATGATCTGTTTGCGCTGCGCCACCATGGCTTCAAACGCGTAGAAAAATTCTTCTTGTGTACGGTTCTTGCCAGCAAAAAACTGAATATCGTCAATTAACAATAAATCCAGCGAGTGGTAGTAGCGTTTGAACTCATCAAAGGCTTTGCGCTGATACGCTTTCACCACATCAGACACATATTGGTCAGCATGCACATAACGCACACGCATACCTGTGCCGTTTGCCAACAGGGCGTTACCAATAGCGTGAATCAAGTGAGTCTTACCCAGGCCCACACCACCGTACAAAAACAACGGGTTATAGGACACACCGGGGTTTTCCGCGACCTGCAACGCAGCAGCACGTGCTAACTGGTTGGCTTTACCCGTCACGAAATTATCGAAAGTCAGCTCAGGATTCAAACGCGAACGTTCGTGTACCGCATCAGCCACAACGGCAGCGGGATTCACAATAGCAGCTTCAGCCGCCGGTTCAACGCCGCCCATCGCAGACGGTGCAGCCGCACCCGATGCCGCTGACGGCATGCGACGCGGCACAGCAGGTTGTGCTGCAGGCGCATTAGCAGCCAGCTCTAACGCAAGCTCTACAGGACGGCCGAACCATTCGCTGGCCAAGTCCTGTATGCGGTGCGCAAAGTTCTTGCGCACCCAATCCAATTTAAAACGGTTCGGCGCTGACAGGCGCAAGATTGCCTGCCCTTCATCGTATTCCAAAGGAACCAAAGGGCGTATCCAAGCACTAATTTGCTGCGGCGGGAGCTCCTGTTCAAGCGTCTGAACGCAAGACTGCCAAAATTCGTTCATATTTCTCACTTGTGTAAACCTCGATTCTACCCTGTGTGGCACCCAGTTATCCACAGACAGTAGAAATTACATTGTAATTGATGGCCTAAACAATTGACTAAAAGCTAAAAGTTTGCTGAAATGGTGAGCTTTTCAAGAATTCTTTGTTGCCAGAGGCCGGCATGGTTGCCGGAGGTAGGCCCTTTTTAGGCGTTTTCTGGCGGCACCTTTATTTGTGGATAAATCCCCATGAAGCGCACTTATCAACCTTCCGTTACACGCCGTAAACGCACTCACGGCTTTCGTATCCGTATGAAAACTCGCACTGGTCGTGCCGTTCTGAACGCACGCCGTGGTAAAGGCCGTAAACGTCTGGCCGTATAAAATTAGCGGGACATGGCTGGCACAGTGCTAGTGCCTGAACTCTCATGGACGCCACCTTTCCAGCCACAGCTCGTCTAAAACGCCCCTCCGAATATGTGCAGGCCCTCAAAGGCCGGCGTATCGCCAGAGGGGCTTTGTTCGTTGTAAATACTCCACGCTCATCTGCGGAGAGTTTTCCACAGGAGCAAGCCCGTTTGGGATTAATTATCCCCAAGCGCGTGGCTCCACTCGCTGTCACTCGTAATCAGATCAAACGCATCTTGCGCGATACCTTCAGGAAACAGCGTCATCAGCTTCCTGCTCGCGACTATGTATTCAGATTGCACAGCAAAGTACCTGATATTTCGCTACGCCAATTAAAAGAACTGGTGCGAAACGAGGCGGAAGAACACCTCAAACGGGTACAACAATGATCAAAGCCTTGCTGATCGCACCCATACGTTTTTACCAGTATGTGATCAGCCCCTGGTTAGGCCGCTGTTGTCGTTACAGTCCCAGTTGCTCCGCCTACGCCATTGAAGCCATCCAAACACATGGAGCCCTCAAAGGACTCTGGTTGGGCATTCGCCGTATTGCCCGTTGCCATCCTTGGGGCAGTAGTGGCTATGATCCCGTTCCCCCGGCTAAAAATCGCTTATCAGTTACCGCTGAAAAGCCAGATTCCGGGCAGACTTCCCATGATAATCACCGTGGATGTAATCACTAACCCTGTAACATCTACATAAATTATCAGTCCAGCATCAAGCTGCGTTAAACTGCTAAGTTTGCTCAGCTTCATATTGTGAAACAGGCGCTATGGATATTCGTCGTACCCTCCTTTGGATGATCTTCTCCTTCTCGCTCCTGCTGCTATGGAATAACTGGCAAGAGTACAATGGCAAACCTTCGTTGTTTTCCAGTACCTCTGCAAGCGAAACCACTGCACAGGCCACCACTGATGGTGCACCTACAGCAAACGGCTCGTCCGACGCTAGCATCCCATCAGCCGCACCAGCGACAGCCAGCACGCCTGCTGAATTGCCTGTCAGTGCTGCGGTTACACCAAGCACCGAACTTGTACAGGTTGAGACCAATGTATATAAGTTGAGTTTTGATCCTACTGGTGCCCAGTTGGTCAAAGCTGAACTGCTGAAGTACGGCTCTCCCGACGCTCCTGATCAGCCTATGGTGCTGCTGGATAACTCGGCCGACTCTGTGTACATGGTACAAAGCGGTATTGTGGGTGCGCCAGCTGGCCAAAGCTACCCTACTCACCTGACCCCGTTTGGTCTGGTATCTAACACCGTAGATAGCGCCAATGTGCGTACGTTGGTGTTTGAGGCAGTTTCCGACGGTGTGCGTGTGGTGAAAACCTTTACCTTGGGTAGTGACAGCTACGCCATTCAGGTACGACACGACGTGTACAACGTGGGCGACGTTACGATCCAGCCTTCTGTGTATCTGCAGTTGACTCGTGATGGTAACAACCCACCTGATTCCTCTCGTCTGTACAACACCTTCACTGGCCCAGTGGTTTACTCCAGCGAAGACAAGTTCCAGAAAATCTCTTTCTCAGACATCGATAAAAACAAAGCTAGCTACGCTACCCAAGCCAACAACGGCTGGATTGGTTTCGTACAGCACTACTTTGCGACAGCATGGGTTCCGCCAGCAGACAGCGTACGTACTAACCAAGTGCTGCGTGTAAGCGATAACCTGTACGCTATCCGCACTATCGAAGCTGTAGGTAGCATTGCCCCCGGCGCGAGCCAAAGCGTAATTGCTGACCTGTGGGTTGGTCCTCAAGACCAAGCTGCTATGGGTTCCTTGGCTGAAGGCCTGGATCTGGTTGTCGACTACGGTTGGCTGACTATCTTGGCTAAACCTCTGTACTACCTGTTGGCGCTGTTGCACAGCTTCTTAGGTAACTGGGGTTGGTCTATTGTGGCACTGACTGTACTGATCAAACTGGTGTTCTACCCATTGTCAGCAGCCAGCTACCGCTCCATGGCAAAAATGAAGCTGGTAACACCACGCTTGCAAGCTCTGCGCGCCAAATATGGTGACGACAAAGCCAAGCTGAATGCTGCCATGATGGAAATGTACCGTACCGAGAAGATCAACCCATTGGGTGGTTGTTTACCGATGTTGGTACAGATTCCTGTGTTTATTGCTCTGTACTGGGTACTGTTGGGCAGCGTGGAAATGCGCGGCGCACCGTGGATCCTATGGGTACAAGACTTGGCTGCACGTGACCCATGGTTCATCTTGCCAGCAGTGATGATGGCTACCATGTTCCTGCAGATCAAACTGAACCCAACACCTCCAGATCCAATGCAGGCTCGTATCATGATGATCATGCCATTGGTATTCGGGGGGATGATGTTCTTCTTCCCAGCAGGTCTGGTGCTGTACTGGTGCGTGAACAACACCTTGTCCATCGCTCAGCAACGCTACATCATGCACAAACTGGACAAAGAAACAGCTGCAGCTAAACGCTAAGCTTCGTTGATTTATCCTAAAGGGGCAGACGTTATGTCGGCCCCTTTTTAGTGCCTACACATTAAGCTGGTTTCTCTTAATACGGCGTCAGTTGCATCGCGCCCTCGAAAATTTTTCGCAACTGGAACGTATGGCTGATTCATCTTCCTTTCTCTCGCCACCCGCCCCATCTACAACTGCTCACATGGCAGAACAACAAGAATTAGGGCAATGGGTACTCGCCAGTAACACCGCTGTAGCCATTTTCAATGCCGAAGATCAACTGCATTTTGCCAGTCCGTCTTTCTTGGCACTCTATGCGGTACAACCCGGCCCCCAAACCTTTCATAGCATCATTAGCCACTGCTTTCACCATAAAGTAGGCCCACGTATTACGTCGCCACTCTCGCAATGGGTGAACACCATACAAGCCAAACGTCGCACTATTCCCCTACGCACGTTTGAGATCGTTATGCTGGATGGCCGCTGGATGTGGGGTACTGAAGTCACCTTTTCAAACCAGTGGACGATGGTGCAAATCATCGACTTCACAGCCATTAAACATAAAGAGTTTGCCCTACAGAAAGCCCACGACGAAGCGCTGCTTGCCGCAAAAACGGATGACCTCACCCGGTTACCAAATCGCGGGGCTATCATTCAGCGTTTTCATCAGCTCTATGACTACTGCTCTGAGCAGAATCTCCCCCTCACCTTGGCCATTATCGACTTAGATCACTTCAAATCAGTAAACGATAACTTTGGTCATGCCGTGGGTGATGCTGTCTTGCACCACTTTGCAACCCAAGCCGATCAGCTAATTCGAGCTGCTGGCGGCGTAATAGGGCGCAGCGGTGGGGAAGAGTTCCTTATGATTCTGCCAGGCGCACCCACCAGCTGTGGACAAGACCTCTTAGAAACACTGCGCATTGATCTACAAAAGCACCCATTCAGCACCGCGCAGAGCATAATTTATTACACCTTTTCCTCTGGTTTGGTGTCGTGCAGTCAGCTATGCTCTTTCGAGGATCTGTATAAAGCCGCTGATAAAGCTCTCTATACCGCAAAAATCCGCGGACGAAATCAGGATTGTGTTTCTGCCCCAGTAAAAGCGAATACGCAGTAGTGATTAAGTAAAGCTATCGACTTCTTCAATATATTCAATTTCAACTAAGAAACAAACTCTCCTAGAATAGATCACATATAGAGTGCAATACAGATCCCCTGTACATACACCCGAATAGGAGAGCTTCAATGAAGAAAGACCTCATGACCACTGCCGCTGGCGCCCCCGTCAGCCATAACAATGATTCCATGACGGCAGGCCCGCGTGGACCGGTCTTGATGCAGGACACTTGGTTGTTGGAAAAGCTGGCACACTTCAATCGTGAACGTATTCCTGAACGTGTAGTACACGCCAAAGGCGCTGGCGCTTTTGGTACTTTCACCGCCACACACGACATTAGCCAGTACTCCTGTGCCAATGTCTTCAAAAAAGGGCAACAAACCCCAGTAATGGGCCGCTTTTCTACAGTAGCAGGCGAAGCAGGTGCTGCCGATGCTGAACGTGATGTGCGCGGTTTCTCGCTGAAGTTTTACACTGAAGAAGGTAACTGGGACATGGTGGGGAACAACACCCCAGTGTTCTTTATTCGTGACCCGCTGAAGTTCCCTGACTTTATCCACACCCAAAAACGTGATCCACAGACTCACCTGCGTAACATGACTAACGCATGGGATTTCTGGTCACTAAACCCCGAATCTCTGCACCAAGTCACCATTTTGATGAGTGACCGTGGGCTGCCTAAAAACTTCCGTCAAATCCACGGCTTTGGTTCACATACTTACAGCCTGATCAACGCTGAAGGCAAACGCCACTGGGTGAAGTTCCACTTCAAATCCATGCAAGGCATTGAGAACTACACCAATGCCGAAGCAAGCAAAGTGGTAGGTGAAGACCGTGAAAGTGCTATTCGTGACCTGTACGAGCACATTGAGGCGGGCGACTTCCCTCGCTGGGCACTGCGTATTCAGGTAATGACTGAAGAACAAGCGCTGAACTACCACCTTAACCCCTTTGATCTGACCAAAGTATGGCCACATGGCGACTTCCCGCTGATTGATGTAGGTGTGTTGGAGCTGAACCGTAACCCTGACAACTACTTTGCCCAAGTCGAGCAAGCGGCCTTTACCCCCGGCAACGTGGTTCCAGGTATTGGTTACTCACCAGACCGTATGCTGCAAGGCCGTTTGTTTGCCTACGGTGATACCCAACGCTACCGCTTGGGGATCAACCACAACCAGATTCCAGTGAATGCGCCTAAATGCCCGTTCCACAATAGCTACCACCGTGATGGCGCTATGCGTGTAGACGATAATCAAGGTAACAAGCCTAACTACGAACCTAACAGTGCGGGTACATGGAAAGAGTCTACCTACCAAGAGCCTCCTCTGGCCTTAGATGGTAAAGCTGCTGACCACTGGAGCCACCGTGTAGACAGTGATTACTACTCACAACCTGGTGACTTGTTCCGTTTGATGAACCCATCCCAACAGCAACAACTGTTTGATAACGTTGCTGCGGCTATGGCCGGTGTACCTCAGTTCATCATCGACAGACAGTTAGAGCACTTCCACCAAGCGGACCCTGCTTATGCAGAGGGTGTGCGTAAAGCCTTAGCAAAAGCCTAATAGCTAGGCACTAAAAAAACCGGAGCAGCCTAAGCGTTGTTCCGGTTTTTTTATGGCTGTGGATAAGTTTATGCTGCTGCCAACTAACAGAGCAGTATCCAAAAAGCATTAAGCCCCACGTGCAATACGTGGGGCTTAATGTCGCCATATGGATGGCTAGATGGGCAAGGCAGGTTACGCGTTTGCTACTTTTAAAGCTTTGCCTTTGCTGTTGGACAGAATTCCGAAGAACGCTACCAACCACACCAAGGCGGCAATCCACCAGCCCATGCTGCCAGTAATCAGTGCCTGGCCAATCAGACCAGCCTGAATACAATAGTAGGCCATCGGGATCAAGGTTTTACGAACGATTTCACCTTCACGGTTCATCATCCCTACTACCGCACCAGCCGCCACCACGTTATGTACACAAATCATGTTACCGGCTGCACCACCAACGGCTTGCAAGGCAACTACGATCGCAGATTGATCAATACCCAGACCAATATGCTGTGCTGTGGAGAACTGGAAGTACGAGAACATCATGTTACTAACGGTGTTAGAACCGGCAATAAACGCCCCCAAACTACCTACCCATGGGGCTACGTTAGGCCAACTGTGACCCGCTAAACCAGCCGCACCCTGAGCCAATACCAATGGCATGCTGCTTAGTGAGCCATCTGCCGCTGCAGAGTTAATGAACACTTGCACCATAGGCACAGCCAACAGCAGAGCAGGGGCTGCGTCCAGCATGGTAATACCAGAGTTTTTAATACCGCGACCAAACTGCTGCATGTTCATTTTGAAAATGACAATACACAGCAAGGACACGACGATCAGGATAAAGCCTGGTGAGAACAAGAATTGAGCAGAGCTAGAAATACTTGTACCAAACAAGTTCGCAAACTTAATGGTTGCTTCAGGCCCCGTCAGTGCAGCTTTTACCGCTGGAATCGTACGTGTGATAACCAAGAAAGCTACTACCAATACGTATGGCGAGAATGCACGCAATACAGAGAATTTCTTGGCGTTAGGATCATTATCTACCGTACGCAACGTACCCAACCATTTATCTTCCCATGAATCACGAGGAGGGAAATCAAAGGTGGTTTTAGGAATCAAGAAACCTTTTTTCGCAGCAGGCACCACAATGGCCAAACCAATCAGCGCACCCAACATTGATGGGAATTCAGGCCCCAAGATGGTAGCGATGAAGTAGTAAGGTACGGTAAAGGCCAAACCAGCAAACAACGCAAACTTCCATGCACCCAAACCTTCACGGAAGGATTGTTTAGCGCCAAAGAAGCGTGTCAGCAAACCACACAGAATCAGAGGGATCACAAAGCCAGTGAGGGCATGAACCAACGCCACGTTATCCACGATCTGCTGCAGGTACTCCAACGGAGTACTTGGAGCGATCAGTGCGGCCACATCTGCTTTGTTATCAATACCAGAGCGCACGCCAACCAACATTGGTGTACCCACAGCACCGAAAGATACTGGCGTAGACTGAATAATCAGTACCGACATCACAGCAGCCATGGCAGGGAAACCCAGAGCCAAAAGCAACGGAGCTCCTACTGCTGATGGTGTACCGAAACCTGAAGAGCCCTCAATCAGCGAGCCAAACAACCACGCCACAATAATGACTTGAATGCGGCGATCAGGGGAAACGTCAGTAAAACCTTGGCGTATAGCTTGTAAGGCACCACTTTCTTTCAGTGTATTCAGCAGCAAAATTGCCCCGAACACAATGAAAAGCAAGGTAATGGCCGTAATCAAACCATGCACAGTAGCAGCAGCAATCACAGCACCCTGGGCATTCCACACAAACAATGCCAACAACGCTGTGACGACGTATGCAACTCCCATGGAGAATTTTGCAGAGCGTTCTAGTACAACCATCAACAAGAACACTACAGCAATTGGAGCCAACGCCAGTAGCATGTAGAAAGAACTCATAGTTAATACTCTTCTGAATAATCGGCAAGCACGTAATGGTGGGTTTTTCTTTGACTACATCCACCCCACTCTACGACCACTCACTTACCTAGCTAAAAAATAAACATCCTGAATCATATTGGTAATACCACTTTACACGAAACCCGTATTTACCCTTGTAGGGATACAAAAATCCCTACAAACGTTATAATCTGGTAATACCAAAATTAAAAAATGAGCCGCATCTCTACTATTCTGGGCCCACAAGATGTCCACTCCTTTACGCCTGTCTGACCAGATAGCACAACAAATACAACAACTGATACTGGATCAACAGTTAAAGCCAGGCGAGCGTTTGCCCGCTGAACGCGTATTGGCGGCACAGTTAAATGTGTCCCGCCCGCCCATTCGTGAAGCCATCCGTACACTGGCCAGCCAAGGTCTATTAGCCACCCGTCCAGGCGGCGGTACTTTTGTGCTGTCACCCATACAAGATTGGCCAGAAAAAAACTTATTGCCCTTGGCGCAATTAGTCGTGGCTGACCCAGCCTATAACTACGACATGCTGGAAGCCCGCTACGCACTAGAAAGTAGTACCGCGTGGTATGCCGCCTTACGCGCTACCGATCAAGACAAAGACAACATACAACGCTGTTTTGACAGCATGGTGAATTACCAGCAACAAGGTGATGCTGAGCAATCCTCACGCGCCGATGCTCGCTTTCACATGTCTATTGCCGAGGCCTCCCACAACATTGTGCTAATACAGTTCATGCGAGGGCTTTTTGATGTACTGCTCTCTGTGGTTAGCCAAAGCCGCAATACTATGTTCCAAAGCTCGCAGCCTAATGTGCTGAAAAACCTGACACACCAGCATGAAAGCCTCATGAATGCCATTTTGGCTGGTGATCCAGAACAAGCTAAACACGCCATTAGTCAGCACTTGCACTATGTACAAGACACCATACGCGAAAACGACGACAACCTGGCTCGTCGCCAGCGCTTAACCCGTTTCTCTCTTCCGGACCCGCTACTATGATTATTTCTGCTGCTACCGACTACAGAGAAGCCGCTAAAAAACGGCTCCCTCCTTTTTTGTTTCACTATGCCGATGGTGGTGCATATGCGGAACACACATTGCGTCGTAACGTAGAGGACTTGTCGGATGTTGCCCTGCGTCAGCGGGTACTCAAAGACATGTCTAATCTAGATTTGAGTACACAGTTATTTGGTGAATCCCTGTCCATGCCGGTGGTACTCGCCCCCGTAGGGTTAACGGGTATGTTTGCACGACGTGGTGAGGTACAAGCCGCCCGCGCCGCCGATGCGCACGGTATTCCCTTTACCCTGTCTACAGTATCTGTTTGCCCTATAGAAGAAGTCACCCCAGCAATTAACCGCCCTATGTGGTTTCAGTTGTATGTGCTGCGCGATCGTGGTTTCATGAAAAACGCTTTAGAGCGTGCTCAAGCCGCTGGCTGCAGCACCTTGGTATTCACGGTAGATATGCCAGTACCTGGTGCGCGTTACCGCGATGCACACTCTGGTATGAGTGGCCCTAATGCCGCCATGCGTCGTTACTGGCAAGCCGTTACTCACCCTCAATGGTCGTGGGATGTGGGCCTAAACGGTAAGCCTCACGATTTGGGTAACGTGTCCGCTTACTTAGGTAAGAAGATTGGCCTAGAAGATTACATAGGTTGGTTAGGCAATAACTTTGATCCTTCCATTTCGTGGAAAGACCTAGAGTGGATTCGTGATTTCTGGAAAGGCCCCATGATCATCAAAGGCATTCTGGATCCTGATGATGCTCGCGATGCGGTACGCTTTGGTGCTGACGGTATTGTGGTGTCTAACCATGGTGGTCGTCAGTTGGATGGCGTATTGTCATCCGCCCGTGCATTGCCTGCTATTGCCGATGCCGTCAAAGGCGACCTGAAAATTCTGGCTGACTCAGGTATTCGTACTGGGCTAGATGTAGTGCGCATGATGGCACTGGGTGCAGATGCTGTGATGATTGGCCGTGCATTCTTGTACGCTCTGTCTACCGCCGGTGAAGCCGGGGTACGCAACTTGCTGCAGTTGATAGAAAAAGAAATGCGCGTGGCCATGACTCTTACTAGCACACGTAGCATTGCGGATATCTCTGCCAGCATGCTGGTACAGGCTGGCGCACAACAATAACCTCATCCTAGCCCCCATCACGCATACAGTGATGGGGGCGGGTGGCTTACAATAACGATGTTTTCAGCCGTTTTTGTGTGCCACTTATGTCCTATACATCCCATTCCCCTATTGTTGCTATCGCCACAGCTCCTGGCCGAGGCGGCATCGGTGTTATTCGCGTATCCGGCCCACAACTGCGTGCCTTTACCCAAGCGCTGTTAAATACCGAACTTAAACCCCGTCATGCACATTACATCCCCTTCAACGACGCCGAAGGGCAAAGCATAGACGAGGGCATAGCCCTGTTCTTCTCCGCTCCTAACTCATACACCGGCGAAGATGTACTAGAGCTACAAGGCCACGGCGGCCCAGCGGTATTACGTCGCGTACTAGAACGTTGCTTAGAAGTAGGTAAAGAATACGGTTTACGCTTAGCGGAACCTGGCGAGTTCACACAACGAGCATTCTTAAATGACCGTATGGACTTGGCACAAGCTGAAGCGGTAGCCGACCTCATCAATGCCTCATCAAGTGCCGCAGCAAAAAGTGCGATGGCATCGTTGTCGGGGGCGTTCTCACAACATGTAAACGAGCTGGCCGATAAACTGGTGCATCTACGTATGTTGGTAGAAGCTACCCTAGACTTCCCCGAAGAAGAAATAGATTTCTTAGAAAAATACCAGGCGGCAGCTCAGTTGCAAGGCATACAGCAAACGCTGCATGACCTAATGCGCCAAGCCAAACAAGGTATGGTGTTACGAGATGGCTTACACGTCGTGTTAGCAGGGCAACCCAACGTAGGTAAATCCAGCTTGCTGAATGCACTGGCAGGCGACGACATTGCTATCGTGACCGATATTGCTGGTACTACCCGTGATCGTGTCACACAACTGATTCACTTGGACGGTGTGCCTATTCATATTGTGGATACTGCGGGTCTACGTGAAACCGAAGATACCGTAGAGAGCATTGGTATTGAGCGTAGCTGGGCTGAAATCGCCAAAGCTAACGTGATCTTGCATCTACACGATGCCAGACAACCCAACGATCAGCTCGATGATGCCATCACTGCACGCTTGCCTACTGACGTACCTATCTTGAACGTCTACAACAAGTGCGATCTGTTAGACGACACAGCCACCGCAGCGTTGCCAGAACACAATCCACAAGCCCGCACCTTACATATCTCGGCCAAGCAAGGGCAGGGCTTAGATAACCTACGTAGCGCGTTGCTAGATATAGCAGGGTGGACCGGGGGCGGTGAATCCCCATGGTTAGCTCGTGAGCGCCATCTACGCGCACTGGAAAGCAGTAATGAACACCTCAGCATTGCCGCACAACACGCCTCGCACAGTGATCAAGTACTAGATTTATTTGCTGAAGAACTGCGTTTAGCGCATGAATCGCTAAGCTCAATTACCGGTGAGTTCACCAGCGACGACTTGTTGGGCGAAATTTTTTCTAGCTTCTGTATTGGGAAGTAATTCCTACACAAGCATTGTCGTGTTTCATGTGGGTGGCATAACTAATGAGCACGCCAACTTTTACTGACGTAGACCATTTACATGCTAAATGAAGCGTATTTACGTAAGCACTACTCTGTAAACCCTCCCGCATCAGTTGGACAAATACAGCTAGCCCAGTCGCAATCTACAATTACTCTCCCACAAGCTTATGTAGATCTGCTATTGCTAACCAATGGCTTAAGCTCAGAGGGGTGCCTAACGCTGCACCCAATAGAAGCTCTTCCCACCAGAAATACTGACTATGAAGTCGCCGAATACTTAGCTGGTTATTTCATGATTGGCGATGACAGCGGTGGTCAAGCCATTTTAATTAATGGAAACGGGGAAGTGTTTGAAGTAGGAATGGGCGTAATGAGTATCGATTTCTTAGAAAAATCAGCAGAGTCCCTTGAAGACCTACTTATTACTCAGGAAGGCCTGACGTTAGGAGAACGCTAACTAGCGTCCTTTACCTGTACATCGCAATACAGCACCTACCAACATCAAGCCGCCCCCTGTCCCATACAAGGGAAACCAACGGGCCCACCAATTCGTAGAAAACACTACCTCGCTATGCTGAGCATCCGCGATAGCACTGCTGTATATATTCAAGCCTAAGGTAATAAAAAATAAAATTAGTCCTATTACCAAAAGCTGGGTAGATATCTTAGAAATCACGTAGAGCGTAATAAAAATAAAATGCTAGTTGGTGTCTCTAAACACCAACTAGCGAAAAAACTTAATTAGGCATTAGGGTTTTTATATTTATTGTAAAAACTTACCCCACACATTGTTTTGATAAAGTCATCGCCCGCTGTAGTGACAGATACTGGTTTATCTTTTGCTACATAAATAAAATATTTTTGCAGGTTTCCTTTCGTATCTACAGGTGTGAGTTTGCCATTTTCGAATCTAATCGCATCAAAATTCACGCAATAGCCAATAGTTGCAGATGATCTTTTATCTTTGACTGGCATGATCTGGTGATAAGTGAATTGGTAGTCTCTTCCTGCTTCATCCAACTCTTTCTGTATGCTTTCATTCACAGCAAAAGGTCTTTCCAAACGATCAACCGCATCACCAAACTCAGCATCCATTTTTCTAGATACAAACTGAGAGTCTGCTGTACTTGCCGTCCCGTAAGTAACACCTTGGGTAGTCTTGTCAATGGCGTACTGTTCCCAGGCCTGAGACTCCTCTACAAATGGCAATGACCTGTCCAGAATATTGGTAAAGCTATTAAATGCTTCCATCAACGTGCTATTGCCATCAGTAGAGCCACAGCCAGAAAGTAGTACGGTAGTAAAAACAGCAATAGGTAGTACACGTTTTTTCATTTAATTCTCCAGAGGTTTAGCTGGTAGCGACGAGTTTTCTATGTATCGCACACCATAGCGTAGTCATAACCTCAAATATTATTCTATATACCTTCCTAGCGTTATAGTCCGTTACAGCGCCTTACAAACAAAACTCATTCTCAAAAAGTACTTCCTATATGATGCCAAGCATCACTTGTCTAAATTTATTTAAGCTTAAAATAAAATACAG
>SRSN01000238.1 GCA_004791645.1 Alcaligenaceae bacterium 429 | reverse complement strand
AGAGCTCTCTATTTGCCGGTAAAACATCGTAACCACCTGATTCTGAACGCTTTTTTGCTTCAGAAACTTTGTTTTGGCCTATCAATACCTGATAAATATTGATTTCAGCCGCGTTTTTATCAACACCACTGCCCATCGTGGCATTGCCTTGAGGATCCAAGTCTATCAACAGCACTTTTTTCTTCAGGGCTGCCAGGGCTGCCGCTAGATTAATCGCTGTCGTTGTTTTCCCTACGCCACCCTTTTGGTTCGCAATACAAAAGACGGAGGCTTTTTCTTTTTTGGCAGAAGCAACAGACATGCTCAAGACCCTTTACGTTTTAAATAAACTAAACAACGCTGGGCGTCCAATTCAGGAACGTCTAACGCTTCTATTGTCTCTACCACCCAATCGGTCTCTTGTTCCAATTGGTTGATTTCCTCTTCCGGCTGTTTTCCCTTCATCGCCATGATACAACCCTGCGCAGACACATGACGACCTGCCAATGTGACAAAATCAGTCAAGGATGCAAAGGCTCGTGAAATAACCACATTAGCCTCATAACAATCCCCTACTTCTACACGCCTATGGGTAGCTGTCAGATTGGGTAATTCCAATACAGCAGACATTTGACGCACAAATGCCATTTTCTTTTCCACAGCATCTACACAGGTAATGTTCCACGTGGAACTAGCCACAGCCAACACTACACCAGGCAAACCAGCACCAGCCCCCACGTCTACAATACGCAGTGATTCTTTTTCTTGTTGTTCCATATATCGCGTCAGCGCAGGTACTACTGACAGGCTATCAAATATATGCTGAATCAACATCTGCTCAGGATCACGTAGAGCAGTCAAATTATAAGTTTTATTCCAACGCTGCAATTGAGCAATGTAGCGCAGCAATTTTTCTTGCTGCACTTCACTCAATGCTACGCCTAGCGCATTACAGGCTGAGAGCAGCCTTTGTGAGAAATCCATTACGACTGTTTACTTAAATGTTTGGCAAGCGTGTGCCGTTTCAAATATACCAATAACAAAGATACTGCCGCTGGCGTAATACCAGAAATACGGCTAGCTTGACCTACTGTGGTTGGCTTAGCTGCATTAAATTTCGCCAATGCTTCGTTAGACAGACCTTTGACCAAACTATAGTCCATATCCTCAGGGATAGGCTGGTTTTCAAAACCTGCTTGTCTTTCAATTTCGATTTTCTGCCTAGTTACGTAGCCGGCATACTTCACCTCAATCTCTACTTGATGACGTAGATCTTCATCAAGTTCGGGATTGTCTTGCAAAATACGTTCTTGATCTACGCTAACTAACTGCAGTAAGGATTCATAGCGTACTTCGGGGCGTTTCAACAAATCATAAAGATTGTACTCACGCTCTATGCCCTTCCCTAAGACTTCGCTCAATGTTTCACGTGGAACAAGTCTGGGGTTAACCCACGTTCCACGAAGTCGTTCAATTTCTTGAGCCAACGCATCACGCTTACGATTGAATGCATCCCAACGCGCATCATCAATAAGACCTAATTTTCTACCCGTTTCAGTCAAACGCTGATCCGCGTTATCTTCGCGCAAACTTAGTCTGTATTCAGCGCGCGATGTAAACATACGGTAAGGCTCAGTCACACCGCGGGTAATCAAGTCATCCACCAACACACCGATGTAAGCTTCGCTACGTTGTGGTGTCCAACCATCTAGACCGCGGATTAATTGCACTGCATTTAACGCCGCCAACAAACCTTGAGCCGCAGCTTCTTCGTACCCAGTCGTACCGTTAATTTGACCGGCAAAGAACAAACCACGAATGGCTTTGGTTTCCAATGTAGGTTTCAATGCACGTGGATCAAAGTAGTCATACTCGATCGCATAGCCAGGGCGCAGAATTCTAGCGTTTTCTAAACCAGGTAGGCTGTGGACAATTCCTAGCTGAATATCAAACGGCAAGCTTGTGGATATCCCATTAGGATAAATTTCTGTACTTGTAAAACCTTCAGGTTCCAAAAATACTTGATGGCTAGACTTGTCAGCAAACTTGTGGATTTTGTCTTCGATAGAAGGACAGTACCTTGGCCCTACACCTTCGATAGTACCTTCGGGACTATACATAGGTGAACGGTCTAAACCCGAACGGATAATGTCATGAGTTTTTGCATTGGTATGCGTAATCCAACACGGCAACTGTTTTGGGTGCATGGCTGCATTACCCATAAACGAAAATACCGGTACAGGATTTGTATCACCATGCTGCTCTTCCAATTGGGAAAAGTTAATGGTGGTTGCATCAATACGCGGAGGAGTACCTGTCTTTAATCTACCTTGTGGTAGTTTCAATTCTTTAAGACGTTCGGCCAAAGTGATCGCTGGTGGATCTCCTGCTCTACCACCGGAGTAGTTTTCCAAACCTACGTGTATACGGCCATTCAAAAATGTACCCGCTGTTAGTACTACTGCCTTGGCTTTAAACCTAACACCAATCTGCGTAATTGCACCTACAACTTTATCCCCTTCAAGGATTAAGTCATCCACAGGCTGTTGGAAAACCATCAGGTTTTTTTGATGCTGCACCATCTGACGAATGGCAGATCTGTACAAAGAACGATCGGCTTGTGCACGGGTAGCTCGCACAGCTGGACCTTTAGACTGATTCAAAATTCTAAACTGAATCCCAGCCTTATCGGTCGCCAATGCCATTGCGCCGCCTAAAGCATCTACCTCTTTTACCAAATGCCCTTTACCAATCCCACCAATAGAAGGATTGCAGGACATTTGACCCAACGTGTCCATATTGTGTGTGAGTAAGAGTGTAGAAGCCCCCATCCTGGCAGCAGCCAATGCGGCTTCTGTTCCAGCGTGGCCACCACCAACGACGATCACATCAAATTCGTCTGGATAAATCATTCTTGTATCTACAAAAAAACGTAAAAGATCATTATACGACTGCGTATTGCTTATTTTGTTTCAAAAGCCTTTTTACTTGCAGTATCTTAAAAAAATTACGCATCTACCACAGTGTTTCACGTGGAACATAAAACAGAAAAATGTTCCACGTGAAACACTCATTGGTTATACAGATGCACTTTGCCCACACCAAGGCCCTCTTCCGATGTAAGAGCCATGTTTAGCGCATATAGTTATAACAATGTGTAGACAGCAGATCGCTTAAGATTTTGATAACAAATTTTCTAGTGTGTGAAAAATGAACATCGTATCTAAGCTTCCCGATGTGGGAGTGACTATTTTTACTGTGATGAGCCAGTTGGCAACGGATCATCAAGCTATCAATCTTGGACAGGGTTTCCCAGATTTCAATACAGATAAAGCGTTATTGGATGATGTCTATGAAGCAATGCTTCAGGGCTATAACCAGTACTCACCCATGAGTGGCCATCCACTGCTGAAAAAAGCCATCACCGAAAAAACACAACTTCTTTATGGTGCTTACTATGACCCAAATACAGAAGTCACAGTGACCAGTGGTGCAAGCGAAGCATTAATGAGCAGTATTCTTGCTTTTGTACATCCCAATGACGAAGTGGTTGTCATTGAGCCTTTTTATGACTTGTACTTGCCCGTCATCAAGTTGGCTGGTGGCATTGCTGTTCCTGTTTCTATGGAAGCCCCACGTACACCAGAACAAAGTTTCAGCATTGATTGGGACAAAGTAGAAAAGGCCATCACCAATAAGACGCGTATGTTAATTATCAATACGCCTCATAACCCTACTGGTGCCATTCTGAAACCAGAAGACTTAGACGCCTTAGAAAAAATTGTCGCTAAGTGGGATATTCTGATTTTGTCTGACGAGGTGTATGAACACCTGGTTTTTGATGGGGCTAAACACTTAAGCATGGCTACTAGGCCTGCACTGAAGAAAAACTCCATCATTGTTTCTTCATTTGGTAAAACGTTTAGTGCTACAGGTTGGAAGATAGGCTACTGCTTAGCTCCGCCCGAGTTAAATACTGAAATTCAAAAAATTCACCAGTTTTCAGTGTTTTCTGTACCCACGCCGTTGCAAGTGGGTTTGGCTACGTACATGCGGGATGCTAATACCTATTTGAACCTGCCTAACTTTTATCAACAAAAACGTGATCAGTTGTACCAAGGGTTACGTAATACTCCATTTACTCCCTACAAAAGTGAAGGCACATTTTTCTTACTGGCTTCATATGAGGGATGGTCTGACAAGTCTGAACTTGAGTTTAGCAAATGGTTAACCACCGAATATGGTGTAGGGGTGATACCTGTTTCAGCGTTTTATCGAAATCCTGAATCTAAAGAAGCAAACCAAAATCTCATACGATTCTGTTTTGCAAAACAAGAGCAAACCTTAGCTACAGCCTTAGAACGTTTACCTAAGAAATAATCCTTCCACAGTTCATTCACTTCGTCCCCTATCAAGTTTTTGGTAGGGGATTTTTTATACACAGGCTTCAAGTGTAAGGAAGCAAATAGCAAAAGACAAGGCTGCTTTGGCCTGTGTAAAGAGTACATAGTGTTAGTAGTTATTCACTAGTAT
>SRSN01000237.1 GCA_004791645.1 Alcaligenaceae bacterium 429 | reverse complement strand
AGGCATGGCAAATGCCTTGGCCGCAGCCAAAGCGCGTGCCGGTAAGGTTCAAGTGCTCATGCAGAAAGTCGATCATGGGCATATCCAGTGGTACATCCACTGGGCCAATAGTCTTGCCGTTGATCGTGAGCGTGAGAGGTTGTTTTTCTAAGCTCATGCCAGGGCTTCCTTGATTTTTTTAGGTGTAATAGGGAATTCGTAAAAACGTTTGTCTATCGCATGGGTAATGGCATTGCTGATTGCTGCTACCACGGGAATCATGCCTAGTTCAGCCATCCCTTTAGGGGGAGAGGTTTCAGACAAGGGTGGTAGGTAATCTGCCGTTTGCTTCCATACGGCTACATCTTTAGCGCGTGGCAACATATAACGGTTGAAGTTCCACGTACCGTTACCGGGGCCATCTTCATAGAGCGGCAATTCTTCCATCAGAGCGTGGCCTATACCCATGGCAGCACCGCCTTGTAGCTGGCCTGAAACCAGTTCTGGAACAATCATCGTGCCAGGGTCCATCAGAGAGTGGTGATTCATCACTTCAACCTGTCCGGTGAAGGTGTTCACATTAAGCTCTACGATGTACGCGGCAGGTGTGTAGGTGGTTGGACCCGCGCTACTGCGTTGGGTAGGAGGGTAGGTGGCGCTATTACGTTTGATGAAGTCGTAGCCAGCCGTTGTCATTCGCTGCTTCAATGAGTCAGGGGCACCGTCACCGTAACGTATAGCCAAAGCATCTATAGGTAGAGTGCGTACCCCGATGCCGGGAATATCGAATTCAGCACTCGCCCATTCCCAACGGCTGAAAGTATGTAGCGCTACGCCTGTGATCAATCCCATTTCGTGCGCTTTTTTAGCAAGCTGCTCGAAAGCAATGGGCTTCATCCCTGCACCGCCTAAACCGTCAGGTCCAATGCGTAGATCAGAGAATTGCACATTGAAACTGGAAAGCGGGCCTCCGCCTGCTCCCTGACTCCAGATGGTTTGTGCTGCGGGCCAAAGGGTGAACTCCAGTAAAAAGCGTGCTGCTTGGCGTGTAGCAAAACCAATGTAATACACACTGGAAGAGGAACTCATGTCTGGAATAATGGACGGTACCCAATACGGGTCGTTTTTAGAGTACTCGTCTTGCAGTTTTTGATCGGCCCATGAGCTGGTCAATGGTAATTCAGGGAATTCAGTGACACCAAAGTCTACGTGATCAGGGGCTTTGCCTAAGGCCTGCCACACCATGACCTGTTGTGCTGTGGTTGCGCCTGTACCAATTTCTTGGGCGCAATGTCGCATGTTTAGTTTGCCGTCGCTGTCGAACTCCAGCACCAATAAACTAGGGTCACCACTGGAACCATAAACCTGCTGAACTTGTGCAAAACCTACGCCATAACGTTTGCCCGGATTAGCGGCATCGTATTCGGCTTTGGCTTTATCTCTATTGGCCCATAATGGGTGTTTGGCAGCTAAATCCAGCATTTCTTCGATGCGAGGGTCACCAGCCTGCACGCCACCTTGTGTATTCTGGGCGCCTTCGCGCAACGCGTTACGACGGCGTAGTTCGATGGGGTCTATACCCAGTTCGTCGGCAAGTTCATCTACCATGACTTCGGTGATGGACATGGATTGCAACGAGCCAAAGCCACGCATAGAGCCAGCTTCTACGGCCTGTGTAGCCATCGCCACGGTTGCCAAGTCAGACTTAGGGAAGTAGTAGACAGACTGCGCGCCACGGGCGGCAACGTGAGAAACAGCAACCGACAAGTTTTCCCTGCCGCCGCCGTTACAGTTATAGAAACCTTTTAGAATTTCAAACTGTCCCGTTTTTCTATCCGCCGTAATGCTGACGTCCATTGCAATAGAATGGCGTTTCATGCCTAGCTGAAACTGTTCGTAGCGGTCATTGGCAATACGAACAGGCATGCCACCACTGTATAAACAGGCGGCAATGGCGTAATAGGGGAATACGGAATAATCCTTGGAGCCATAACCCACGGTAGAGCCGGTCAGCAAGATGATGCGTTCTACCGGAACCTGGGTATTGTCTTTCACCATCGCTGCCGCAGCACTGGCTACCCCTGCTGGCGACTGCGTAGCCGTCATAATATGCAGGCTACGGGTCTCTGCATCATACCAAGCTGTACAGTTATCGGGCTCCATTGCACAGGGGTCAATAGACTGTGAAAAACCATGACGCTCTAGCACGATTTTATCCGGGTTATGACGCGCTTGCTCTATATCTTCGGCAATGATCATCGCCGCATCCATAGCTTGTTCTGGTACCGTAGGATCTAGGCTAGAGGCATGCAAAGAATCTTCAAAGCCACTGCCGCGTTTGCGTTTGATGACTTCTGGAATGAAAAGCGCATTATCAGGCTTAAAGGGTGGCCAGACAACGTCATTGCCGTGGAACCCGCCCTTAAGTGAACCATTCTGGAATGGTGCAAATTTAGGTGGGTCATAGGGGGTCTCTCCGCCTATACGCACAAAGCGGCCAGCACCGTAATTAGCCGGTGGCTTGGGGCCTGTAAACTCGCCGTACTTTACGACGGTAGTATCAAAACGCAGCTTGCGTTTAGCGGCTTGGAAACGGTCGTAGTCTTTATAAAAAAGAATAGCAACTGGATGCCCAAGAAGCGGCGCGGTTTCGCCTACAGGCAGCAGAATATGCTCACCATAAAAACCTTTACCCATACTCTTAGGTGCTTCTAGACCGTGTTCAGCCAAGTCTTTTTGCAGCAGTAGTCTGTCAGGCTGTAAGTCATCGCCTAAGATGGAAATGTCTACGCCTTCAAAGCGGTGTTCGGCATCGCTGGCTTTCAACATGAAGGCATAACCCTGCTGTTGGGGCCAGCCTGGTAGGTCGCTGGAGCGGAAGTCAAAAGAAAAGTTCTTTTGACCCGTGACTTTACGTATAGCATCCCAGCGAAATTTGGCCTTACCGTCGCGACCAATCCAGTCGGTAAAACTAGCGCCAGAGTTAACTTCCAGCGCATGGGCAGTAGGTAAACGACCCAACAGTAGGGTGATACCACCTACTGTACCTAGCTTGATGAAATCCCTACGGGAAAATCCAGTTTGATGTGTACTCATTACAGCCAACTCCTGAGCGTGAGGTGGGGCTAATTTGTTGTTATGTCAGACCCGAAACACATGAAGCAATGACGGTTAGAAGCTATGATCCAACCCTACAATGGCTTGCTGGCCTCTAACGTTTTGGAAGGCAAAGCCTGTGGCATAGCCCGCTAACGCGTAAAGCGTTGTGCGCTTGGACAGGTTGTAGGAATAGCCGGCGCTAAAAATATTCTGCTGACGCTTGTCTAGGTTGTGGCTGTCATTGAAAGTGCTGCTTGCACGCGAAATGCTCCAACCCACCATGGCACTAGAAGCTGGGGTGATAGGAACTGTGGCGTTGATCGTGAAGCTGGTGGTTTTGAAATCTTTGGTGTAGCCAGAGTTCCAAAACTTGAACGAGGAAGAGGGCGCATAAGAGCCAAACCCTGATTGTCGGCCATTAATATCTTGGCCCACCGCTACACCAAGTTGCAGGGCACTGAAATCGTAACCACCGATCAGTACCCACGAGTGCACTTTTTTAGCCCAGTCTTTTGATTGCAAGCGGTCGTAGCCCAAGGATAGACTCAATGGGCCATTGGAGTAGCCTACGGCAGAGGTGATGAGTTTAGTATTCTCACTACTATTCCAACTTTGCTGGCCTTTAGTATTAAAAGAATAACCAATAGAAAAATCTAAGCCATTGAATGTAGGCGATTTATAAACCATCGTGTTGTCAGCTTTATTAGAGCCGGCAGCACTAAATGTATTGGTAATATCAGACAGGTTTTCTTCATCGTCTGGGCCGGCAATATAACTGGCGTAGTCTTGAATGGCATTGCCTACACGACCGAAACTAATGCTACCCCAATTATCACTGCTTAGACCTAGTGTGGTGGTTTTAAATAACCGATCACTAGACGAGGTTCCGGTGAGCACATTAAAGCCGCTTTCCAGTTTAAAGATGGCTCGTAAGCCATCACCTAGGTCTTCACTGCCTTTCAGGCCCCAGGAACTACTGGACCATACGCCGTTAAACAGGCCGGTTTGCGAGGCTTTGACACCGTCATCTCTGTTTTTGAAAGACTGGAAACCGATACCAGTGTCTATAGTGCCGTATAGGGTTACGGAGGTTTCTGCATGTGCAATAGAAGAAGCGCCCATGAGCATGCTCATGGCAAATAATGTTTTCTTCACGAGACTGTCCCCTTGTGCTTGTGCTGAGTGTTATTTGTGGTTGTTTGCTAAGAGACGCGATGTAAGCATGGTCCTTAGTGTCTAATGGTGCTTGCTTATTTCTATGCCTCATTTGACGGTGTATGCAGTGACTGGTGCAGTCCTTAATGCTCTGGTGCATACGGCAATAAGATGCTCATGGAAAACGCGAATAAGACATAAAAACTTTGTTTTACGTAATTCAGGCGGTACAGCAATCAGAAACATCTTTTGAGATAAATGAGGAATTGTATGAGTCTGCCATTAGTGAAATATTTTAGGATTTATTTT
>SRSN01000236.1 GCA_004791645.1 Alcaligenaceae bacterium 429 | reverse complement strand
TATCATAGAGAAAGAAAAGATCTAAATAAACAATCCCATTCGATGGAGATGAATAAAATGATAGGTATTGGGTCTACAGAGTTCTCATTTTCATCAGAAAAAAAATCAAAATCCAAAATGGAAGAATACACAATCTTCTTATTTGATCAATGGGATGAATATATAGGGAAAAGCCTAATCATCCCAGACTATTCTCTCTCCTTAGAAATCGAAGAGGGCTCGATTAAGGGACTTGGGAAAATAGCCGCCACAGCGGCTGCTCTTTACTTTGGCATTGGACAGTATGGATCATTTGTTTCTGGTATAGAAACGATCATAGGTCAGGCACGCAGTGTTGGTAACTATTTAGTAGAAAAGGCCGAAACACTTGGCGATAGCAAAGGCTCTCTCAAAGTCAAAAGACGTAGTGAAACACTGGGGTCATTAGAACGATTATTCCACGACGTACAGAATGGTAAGATCTCAGCAGAAGAAGCAACATCTAAAGCAAAAAGCTTACTAGGAGATGAGTCACCTGAACTCATACACTCTCTTGAGCAGGAGTTCAAAACTCTCCCTCTGCACCCTCAACAAATTGAAATCAACTTTCATGATCCTATTTTTTCAGAAGAAAAAAAGATAGAAAAAACAAAAAAACCTATACAACCTCGCCTCCCCACTCCCCCCGTAGTACCTAGCAAAAACCTCAGAGTAGAAATTTGGAGGGAGTCAAAAAAACAGCACAAAAAAATCAGAACAACTCTTGTTTAAATCTCTTGTCGTCATATCAATACACCAACCACTCACCACCTCCAGCCCAAGTACAATACCCTCGACTTACACACTGGAAGCACGATGGATAGAAACACAGAAGACCGCTTTACCGCGTTTTTGCACAGTAAAGCAAATGAGATGAAAAGAGAGTTGAAGTACACCCCTAGGCAGTTTATTGCCATGCTGGGTAGTGATGGTGGTTTAGCTACGGCTCAAAAATTGGTGCGCAAGGAAGAGCTGTCCTACGGTATATCTGAGCTGTACATGGGCAACAGGCTGGATCTATCCATAGAGGCACTGATTCTAGAGACTGAATGGATCAGCTACTTCGATGAAGAGCTGTTAGCACAAGCAGAAAAGAAGCTTAAAAAACTGAATTACCCCTACACACGATACGCAGAAAACGATTAACTGGCTGTGATCGTGATAGCTATAGTAAAGGCTTAGGTTTCCCCCTAAGCCTTTTTGTTGGCCATCGTTTTCAGGCTCTGCGCTTGCACGTAGAATAAGTGCTCATTACCCAGATACACTGTCTTTCGCACACAGCACTTCACAGGGAATCGGTTTGGCATACGAACTAGAACACCGCCTTGTTATAGGCCTCGCCTCCAGCGCGTTATTTGATCTGTCCGAGACAGATAGGATTTTCCGCACCGAAGGTGAAGAGGAATACCGTAAGCATCAGCGCGAGAATCAAAGTATTCCGCTTACCCCTGGCGTGGCGTTCCCTTTTATTAAGCGTTTGCTGTCGCTCAACGATGTGCGCCCTGATGACCCGCCTGTTGAGGTTGTGCTGCTCTCGCGTAATGATCCTGATACCGGCATGCGGGTGATGCACTCTATTCGCCATCACCATTTAGATATCTCACGTGCCGTGTTTTTACAGGGCGGAAACCCGCATCGCTATATTCCCGCGTTTTCTATTTGTTTGTTTTTATCGGCGAATGAGGCGGATGTGCAGCAAGCAACTCTGGCCGGCTACCCCGCAGGGCAAGTGCTGGACTCTGCTCATTTAGAAACTCAGGGCGATGATGAGCTTAGGGTTGCCTTTGACTTTGATGGGGTATTGGCGGATGACGAAGCTGAATCCGTCTTTCAGGCCAATAAAGACTTGAACGAGTTTCATGTGCATGAGCAAAGCAAAATCAATGTGCCACTGAACTCAGGCCCGCTGCGCCCTTTTCTGCAAAAGCTTTCTAATATTCAGCAACTGGAACAGAAACGCGCCGAGGAAGACCCCGCCTATAAACCCAAACTTAGGCTGATTATCGTGACTGCCCGCAACGCCCCCGCCGAAGAACGCGTGATCAATACCATGCGTAGTTGGGGCATCAATGTGAATGAGGCATTTTTCTTGGGTGGCGTGGAAAAGAAACGGGCATTAGAAGTGATCAACCCGCACATTTTCTTTGACGATCAGAAAACACACCTAGTGCCCGCGTCGGACATTCTGCCAGCAGTGCACGTACCTTTTGGTATTACTAACAGTGTGAAGTCCAAAATTAGCTAAATAAAAAACACACTATTGAGCCGCAGCCCAATAGTGTGAACATGAAAAACTCGCTATTTCTACCCTACTGCCACTTAGCGTGCTGAATCCAGCACCTCTTGGTTGGTGACCACTTCCTGCGCTTTCACGTAACTTTCAATCAACAATTGGTAAGCAGGGAAAATCTGTGTGTAGACCTGCGCCCATTGCTGCGCGTCGTCACGATTCCAGGTTTTCTGCAATTCAGATGCTACGGCTGCGGTATCCATAGGCACGACGCCTGCCTGCACCATACGCGCCAAGGTAATTTCTTGCGCCATTTTGCTGTAGGTGCCGGATGCGTCAATCACCACAAACACTTTATAACCAGCCGCTACCGCACTAATGGCGGGGAATGCCATGCACACGCTAGTAATCGTACCGGCGATGATCAGGGTTTTACGGCCTGTGGCTTTCACGGCTTCTACAAACTCTGGGTTGTCCCATGCATTGATTTCACCACGGCGCGCTACATACTGAGCGTGGGGTGCGTTTTGGTGAATTTCAGGGATCAATGGGCCATTGGGGCCTTGCGGCACAGATGCTGTCGTAATCACTGGCAATTTGGCCAAGCTAGCAATGCTGGCTAATGCCGCTGCACGTTGACGCAGTTCAGGCATGGGCATGTCACCCACGGTTTGGAACAAACCACTTTGATGGTCGATTAGCAGCATGACAGCATCGTTAGCATCAATGACTGGAGGCTGGCCGTTAAAGTTAGCTGGTGTGCTCATGAGAATATCCTTTGATAAAGGGTTGGGGACAGCACCCTGATCAAGGGTGCTGTGGTTGTTGCATCGTTAATGTGGGATTTGCCCAAAATTACCGCTATTGAAGTCTTGCAATGCTTGCTCTATTTCTTGCGAACTGTTCATCACAAAGGGGCCATACCCTACTACTGGCTCATCAATAGGCTCACCGCTTAGCAGCAGCACAATGGCATCGTTGTTGGCTTCCACAGAAACGGTTTGACCCGCTCTATCCAACACCACCATTTGTGATTCACGGGCAATGGTTTGGCCATTCACCTGAATCGTGCCATGCAGCACCACCAAAGCGGTTGTCCACCCATCAGGCAATTCCAGCGTGCTGTAGCTGCCTTGTTTCAAGCGCATATCCCATACGTTCATAGGCGTAAAGGTATGGGCTGGGCCGCGTTTACCCTCTAGCTCACCAGCGATAATTCGGGCCACACCCGCACCATCAGGCAAATTCACCTGTGGGATAGCGCTGTCCACAATGGCTTGATAGTTAGGTGGGGTCATTTTGTCTTTGGCTGGCAGGTTCACCCACAGTTGCACCATTTCCAGTGCACCTCCGGATTTAGTGAAAGCCTCAGAGTGAAACTCCTCATGCAAAATACCCGCACCCGCTGTCATCCACTGCACGTCACCAGGGCCAATCACACCACCTTGGCCGGTTGAATCCATGTGAGCCACTTCGCCTTTGTAGACGATGGTCACGGTTTCAAACCCACGGTGAGGGTGCTGCCCTACACCACGCGGCTGCGAGGTAGGAGTGAAATCGGCAGGGCCTGCATAGTCCAACAGCAAGAATGGACTCAGCTGTTTAGCGTGTGTGTGGTACGAGAACATTGAGCGTACTGGAAAGCCATCACCCACCCAGTGAGGACGTGGTGCGCTGTAGACGCCAAGAATTTTTTTCATGTGACTCTCCTGTTGAGGTATCGTTAGAGCTATCTTATTCTTGTGCTCTTTTTGCGTGTAGCCCCTTAAAATAAGGCTCAGTGTCCTATTTATGGAACGATAAATAACCATGCAAGACTTGAACGATCTGTATTACTTTGTGCAGGTGGTGGATAACGGGGGCTTTGCTCCCGCAGGCCGCGCCTTGGGTGTGCCCAAGTCCAAACTCAGCCGCCGTGTCGCCATCTTGGAAGAACGCTTAGGCGTGCGCTTGCTACAGCGCTCTACCCGCCGCTTTGCCGTCACCGAGATTGGTCGCACCTATTACGAGCACTGCAAAGCCATGCTGGTGGAAGCTGAGGCCGCTCAAGAGGTGATCGATGCATCTCGTGCTGAGCCACGTGGTGTCATCCGCATGAGCTGCCCTATTGCTCTGCTACACGCCCATGTGGGTGGGATGTTGGCCGACTTCATGAAAGAGTGCCCACACATCAGTATCTATTTAGATGCCACCAACAGACGGGTGGATGTGGTGAGTGAGGCCATTGATATCGCTATTCGTGTGCGCCCGCCGCCATTGCAAGATAGCGACTTGGTGATGCGTGTGCTGTCTAAC